>NZ_CBDTOK010000068.1:0-3126 GCF_965361945.1 Zongyangia sp.
GATACGCTGGGTTTCCGTGTTGTAGGTGACGACAACCTTCTGCTGTTCTTTGGTGCGAAGGTTAAACCCGAAGCTTGTTGCGCCCTCCGGAGTAAATGTGGCCTCGATGTCATAAAGCTGGCCGGTAACATCTTTCAGGATATTCTCGGTGTCCGGAGTGACGGTGAGGTCTTCCGCAGAGTAGATCAAATCCTTGCGGATGGAGTCCACCTCCTCCACAGGATAGGAGTTGAGGCGGTATTGGCCATTTTCATAGATGAGGGTAGTCTCCAGGGGCAGGGACTGGGCGCCTTGCCAGTTTTTATTGTCAGCGGGACTGAGGAAATAGTCGCGCATCCAGCTGACCAGAATGCGGCGGCCTTGGGGATCATTGTAGTAGCTCTGGGTGGCGTACATATCCCCACCGGAATACATGGGAGAGATAGCGTCGGTTTCCGCTTCGAATTTATAAAGTCCGTCTTCGTCTTTGACCAGGTCGCCCACCACATAGAAGGTGCCGCCGCCGGTATAGACCCATTTCACGTTGTCGGGATCCCCGTTGACAGGCAGCGGGAAGAAGTCGGGGCACTCGGAGTGGATTTCACCGCCGCTGGCGTAGGTGAGTTCGTCGTTGAGGGTCCAGTCAATGAGATTCTCTGAGGTGAAGATACGCCCACGGCCGCCGGCCACAATCATCAGCCAGAAGCCGCCGTGCTCATAGCTTTCATCCTCCAGCCAGATGATCTTGGGATCCCGGAAGTTGAGGTCATAGCGATCCCCGTCGTTTTTGATAACAGGGTTGCCTTCGTATTTGATCCAGGTGGTGCCATAATCGGTGGAATAGGCCAGGGATTGTTTCTGGCTGCCGTAGGTTTCGTCGCCGCCCTGGTTGGTATAAATGGCGACCAACCGGGAAGCGGGAGGTGTGCTTTCATCGAACAGGCCGCTGGTATTCTTCTCGTCAATGACGCCGCAGCCGGACCAAATATTCCCCAGGTTATCCGCCGGAATGGCTACCGGGAGTTCAGTCCAGGCGACCAAATCCCTGGAGATGGCATGGCCCCAAGTGGTACCCTCCCCAGCGGCGTACTGGTAATACAGGTGATACAGGCCGGTGGTAGCGTCATACATCAGGCCGTTGGGGTCGTTCATCCAGTTTGCCTCTTCCGAGAAATGAAATTGGTTGCGGTATTTTTCGGTGTAAGCGATAGCAGGATCCTGCTGCCGCTTGATTTTAAAGTTGGTGGTGGTGACAAAACCGCTTTCCTTATCGGCGATGGTGAGGGCAAAGGAATTCTCCCCTACCTCCAAGGGGACTTCACAGGGCTGCCCACTTTCGGCTGGAATGCCATCAATAGTAATGGTGCCCTCTCCTGAAATTGTGGGGATGAAGGTGACAGATTCAGTGTCATAAGGGACAAACCCACGGTAGTTGTAGACGTCGGGAGAGAAAGCGGGCAACAGGTCAAAGCCCTCGGTCTCCAACCCGGTGAGCAGGGAGATGGAGGAAGGATCCTTTTCCTCATAGTAAACGTTTTGATAGGTGGCGGTGCAGTTATAGAGGTTGAGACCGAACACCCCTTCAGTCAGCTCGTCATTGGAGCCGGTGACGGCCAGTACGTCGTCTACATAAAGGTTGAGGGCCGGGCCGTAGGTTTCCACCCGGATGTGATAGGTGTCCTTATTTTCCGGCAGCTGATAGGTGTTGCCGATCTGGGCCTCCCCGGTGACCTCTCCCTCCGCGTTCTGGGTGAAGCGGAGGATCCGGGCGGTGCCGCCCCGGGAGAGTGTGGCAATATAATAGGCGGAATGATCTTCTTTGGCGCGGAAGATGGGGCCGCCGGCGCCGCCTCCGTTGAAGGTTAGATCCATTTCATAGACAAAGTTTTTAGCGCTGGTGGTGGAAAAGGCGGCAAAGTTGAGCGATCCAGTGCCTTGGTATCCCTCTTCCATGTTGATCCACTGGCCGGTTTGGCCCGCCCAGCCTTCAATGTTGGTCTTGAAATTGGGCACAACGGGAGGCGTGTTATCCGTAAATTCGATGTTTTCAAACTTCGCGGCGCAGTTAAAGGTCATGAGCCCCACATAGCCACCGTTCAGGCGGGGATAGTTTTTCTCAATGAGACGTTCGCCATCCACATCTACATAGATGTCCCCTTCAGCAGTAACCTCCACCCGCAGATGGTAAGGCTCGGTGACAGAATCGGGAAGGACGGCATAGACCTGCAGGCCGTTTTCAGAATCCTGCCAGGTCCCTTCACAGAACAGACGGACCTGTCCGCCGCCCAGATGGACGCCGCACCAGGAGCCGCCGCTGTCGGTAGGGGAGAGGCAGTCGAAGATCAGGCCGCCGGTAGCGGCGCCGCCCAGGAAGGTGACGTCCGCCTCATAGACAAAGGCTTCAGAATAAGTCTCGGAAATGACCTTGTTGTTTTTATCCGGCACCTCGGCGGGTACCTCGTTGATGGTAACCACGCCGTCATGGTCGATGGTGAAATAGTTTCCCGAAAGCTCCCCTAAGGCCTCGGAGGGCGGCGGGGTGGTGTCGGTGAACTGGATGTTCTCAAATCTTGCTTTGCTGGAATAGGTGGTGAAGCCCACATAGCCGCCTTCCAGGCCGCTGTAGGCTTTGTTGATGACCTCCGTCCCGTCCACAGAGACGATGATGGCGGTCTGGGTGACCTCCAACCGCAGCTCATAGGGTTCCGCCGCGCCGGAGGGAATGCCTACGATCTCGTTAAGCCCGTTTTCGGTGTCGGCATAATTCCCCTCGCAGAAGAGCCGGACACTGCCGCTGCCGATGTGCAGGGCGCACCAGTTAGCCCCGGGATCGGTGGGGGATTTGGCGTTGAAAAGCAGGCCGCCGGTGCCTCCCTCCAAGAAGCTGAGGTCTGCTTCCAGGATAAAAGTTTCTCCGTAGGTGTCGGAGATGACAAAGTTATTGCCGTTGACGGTGTTGGCGATGACGGCATCGCCCTCTTGGGTAAAGCTCCCCGAGAAATTGCCGAGGGGAGCCGCCGCTGACGCTGTCAGAGGGACAAACATGGTGATCACCATGCTCAACGCCAGCACCAGGGAAAACAGCCGGTTTCTTCTCCGCTTTTTCATCGGTTGCATTTGCACTTCACTCCTTCTTCTCTCCAGATG
>NZ_CBDTOK010000069.1:0-5826 GCF_965361945.1 Zongyangia sp.
TCAATGGGATGCTGGACAGATTCGATGGTTAGGAATTTGTCGATGACATCGAAGTTATCGAAGGCGCCCACCCCTACGCCGCCGGTGATGGCGGCGCCCATGGAGGTAGCCTCCTCCAGCACATTAGGCTTTTGGATGTCACAGCGGTACATGTCGGCGAAAATTTGCCGCCAGGCCCGGCTTTTGGCACCGCCGCCGATGAGGGTCATCTCGTCGATGCGGACCCCCTTCTTTTTAAAGCAGTCCATGACGACCCCCAGGTTCAGGGCGACGCCCTCCTGAACGGCTCGGACGATATCGTCCTTGGTGTGCTCCATGGTCAGCCCCACAAAGGCGCCACGGGCGTGAGGATTCCAGCGGGGACTGCGCTCGCCGATGAGATAGGGCAGGAAGAGGAGCCCTTTGGCTCCAACAGGGGAACGGTTGGTCTCCTGCTCTAAGATGTCGTAGGGGGATACCTGCTGCTGCTCCGCCAATACGCCCTCATACTGGCAGAGGGTGTTTTTTAGCCAGCTCATAGAGCCTCCGCCGCACTGCATGGTACCGGTGGGGAGGACATAGCCCGGGACAATGTGGGCCCAGGTAAAGGTGCGCATTTCCTCGTCGTAGACAGGCTCCTTTGTGGTGATAGAAATCCAGGAGGAGGTGCCCATACAGCTGTGGGCAATGCCCTCCTTGACACAGCCGGTGCCTACAGCGGCGCAGACCCCATCCCCGCCGCCGCAGACCACTGGAGTCCCCTCCAGAAGGCCGCACTCCTGAGCCGCCTGACGGGTGACGGTTCCGGCAATGTCGGTAGAGGCGAGCAGCTGAGGGAGCTTTTCCTTATCCAAACCCATGACATCGATGAGCTGGTCGGACCAGACCCGCCGTCCCAGATCCATCAGACAGGTGGAGGAGGCGTCGGTATATTCGGTGACAAACTCCCCAGTGAGCTTGAGAAGGATATAGTCCTTGGCATTGAGCATCTTATAGGTTTTCCGATAGAGATCCGGCTCATTATTTTTGACCCACATCAGCTTCTGCCCGCCGTAGGAGGGACTGATCCGGTGGCCGGTAATGCGGTAGAAATCCTGATCGCTGATTCCCGCCCGGATCTGTTCCATCTCTTGGGTGGAGCGCATGTCCGCCCAGATGAGGGATTCCCGCAGGGGATTGCCTCTGTCATCTACGCACAGGCATCCCATCATTTGTCCGCTGAAGGAAACAGCGGCGATCTCTTTGACATCGATGGATGAGACAAGATTTTTGGTGGTGACACAGACCGCCTTCCACCAGTCGTCGGGATTTTGTTCCACCCAGTTGGCATGGCTGACATGGGTGTCGTAGGAATAGATCTGGCTTCCCACCAGCTCCCCCTCGGTGGTGTAGAGGGTGGCCTTGTTGCCGGAGGTGCCCAGATCATGGGCTAATAGGTACTGGGGCATATGACGACTCTCCTCTCGGGATTACTTTTCCAGGGACGCTTTGTAGGCTTCGGTAATGGCTACGGAACTGGAGCTTCCGATGCGCTCGGCGCCAGCCTCCACCAGGGCCAGGCAGGTTTCCAGGTCCCGGATGCCGCCAGCGGCCTTGACCTTGACCAGATCGCCTACGGTTTCCTTCATCAGCCGGACGTCCTCCACAGTGGCGCCGCCGGTGCCAAAGCCGGTAGAGGTCTTGATAAAATCAGGCTGTACCTCTTTGGCGATGAGGGCCGCGGTTTTGATCTCTTCTTTGGTAAGATAGCAGTTTTCAAAGATTACCTTGGAGATGACATTGTGTTTGCGGCACAAAGAAACGATGGCCTGCATCTCCTCTTTGATGTAGTCGGTGTTGCCCATCTTCAGTTGGCCGATGTTGAGGACATAATCGATCTCATCGGCGCCGTTGTGGATGGCATCCTCAGTTTCAGCCAGTTTCACCGGAATGGTGGTCTGGCCCAGGGGAAAGCTGATGGCAGCGCCTACATGGACATCGGTGCCTTTAAGATACTCTTTGCACAGTTTGGTTTGGCAGGAGTTGATGGCCACCATCCGAAAACCGTAATCGGCTGCTTCCTTGCACAACTTTTCGAAATCGCCGTCCACGGCAAAAGCCTTCAGGTTGGTGTGGTCGAACAGCTTGGCAAACTGCGCTACAGTCAATTTTTCTTTGTTCATGATTTTACTCCGTTCTGCCGCTGTCTGCGGCCATGAATTTCTCTTGCCAATCCCCCAAAACTGGACAGAAAGGAAGAAATGTGATAATGTAATTACATTATAGGGCTCAGTAAGGCCATTGTCAAGGGGAGAAAGGGAAAAATATCTCTATCCTATAAAAAAATGTAGATTTTTATGGAAGGTTACCATTCAGTTTTTAAGAGCTTTCAAAGGAAAGTTGGTGGAAACTACTGTGCTTTGTGAGTGTTTATAGAGAGAGACACGCAAAATTGTGGAAAAAATTCATTGCGCTGGGCGAGAATATGTGCTAACATAATTTCATATATAAAGGAGGGATGGCTGTGCTGGAAAATGGTATGGAAGAATTTAAATTAGATCGGAACACGCCAGTGCCGCTTTACTACCAGCTTAAGCAATATCTGATTGGACAGATTCGCAGTGGAAAGCTCAAGGTAGGAGATATGCTCCCCACCGAATTCGAACTGTGTGAGAAATTTGGAGTGAGCCGCCCCACGGTACGCCAGGCCATGAGCGAGATGGTGGCGGAGGGCTACCTCTATCGCCACAAGGGCAAAGGCACCTTTGTTTCCAAGCCTAAGCTGGAAGGAAGGTTCTTCCAAAAGCTGCAAAGCTATAATGTGGAGATGACCCAGAAGGGGCTGGAGCCTGCCACCGAGGTCCTCAACCTCAAGACGGTGATGGCCAATGACGAAGTCTGTGTCAATCTAGGGCTGCCGGAAGATTCCCTCTGTATCCTACTGGAGCGGCTGCGCTTTGCTGACGGAGAGCCTATGGTCTATTTGGAGACCTTTATGCCCTATGAGCGCTTTAAAAGTCTCTTACAGGTGGATTTTTCCACCCTCAATCTCTACCAGGAGCTGGAGGAGCGCTTTCATATCAAGATTTACCGGGCCCACCGGGTGCTGGAGGCGCTGGCAGCCAATGAGATGGAGGCAAAGCTTTTGCAGATTCAGCCGGGGGAACCGGTGTGCTTTGTCACTACAGTGGCTTACACCAAGACGGAAGAAGCGGTGGAATATTCCCGGGCCAGATACCGGGGAGACCGAAATAAATTCAGCATCGATCTTTATACAGAATAGAAAAAGCGCGGGCATTTGCCTGCGCTTTTTTGCGTAGTTGGCACCAAAGATTCCGGGACAAAATTATGCAAATGCACGGGAATTGTCATCTTGTCTTCTGAAAGTCACTGGTTGTCTGCTGGATTCTATGGAAAATAGATGTAGAGACAACTTGTTTTTTGTGGAAAATTCATGTGAGAGTCTGATGAATATTCTGATTGGATCCATTGGAGTTTTGTTGACATCGACGGAAGGGTTTGCTAAAATGGAAATAAATTATGGAGATTGCCAGTTTCGGCACGCAGAGCGCAAAGGAACTGCCGAATGCTCTTTTATCAAATTTTGATATTCAGAGGAGGTTTACCATGGACAAAGCGGCAAGAATCAGGAAAGCGTTTGCGGACGGGGAAGGCGTCATCAGGATGGTGCCCAACTTCGTTCCGAGAAGTTTTAACCAGCCGGGCAGAAGGCTCAAGCTCCACCCGGATGATTACTATGCAAAGGGTATGGATCGGGGAGCGATCACCGAGCGGTGGTTTTCTTCCGTTTGCCCAGCGGCCAATGGCCCTCTGGCTCCAGAGGACGAAGGACTCAGC
This sequence comes from Zongyangia sp., assembly GCF_965361945.1. Lineage (NCBI taxonomy): Bacteria > Bacillati > Bacillota > Clostridia > Eubacteriales > Oscillospiraceae > Zongyangia > Zongyangia sp. The sequence continues at coordinate 3,817 of NZ_CBDTOK010000069.1, forward strand.
TATGTATCCCTGTCTGAGGACAAGGAGGACAAGATCCTCTTTAAGGATTTCATCGCGGAGCTAAAAGAGGAGATCATTGGTAAGGCTCTCTATGATGAATATGGAACCTTCCCTATGTACGCGAAATTCTTTGACAACAACGGGCCCTTGTTCCACCATATCCATCCGGCGGAGGAGACCGTCCGCGCGGTGGGCAACCACCAGAAGCCGGAGGCTTATTATTTCTCGCCCCAGATGAATAACCACATGGGTACCGCTCCCTATACATATTTTGGCTTTGACCCCGAGGTAACCAAGGAGGAGGTCAAAGAGCGCCTGCTTCAGTTCAGAACCAGGGACAACAAGATTACCGAGCTCTCCCGTGCTTACCGGGTCCAGCTGGGTACCGGCTGGTATACACCGCCTGGTGTCATCCATGCGCCGGCCTCTGTCTGCACCTATGAGCCCCAGTGGAACGCCGACTGCAACGTGGTCATGGAAAACGTCACCGCTGGAGAGGTCAACAAATACGATTCCCTCTGCCAGCAGTGCCCGGAGGATAAGAAAGAGGACATTGACTACATCATGAATTTCCTGGATTGGGAGAAGAATGTGGACCCGGATTACCGCAAGCATTATTTCCGCGCCCCCATCACCATCCACGAGGATGATGTCTATGTCGACAAATGGGTTTGCTATGCCAACCCCTATGTGGCGGCCAAGGAGCTGACCATCCTGCCCGGCCAGTCGGCATTGATCCAGGACGACGCCTGCTATGGATGCATCCTGGTTCAGGGCCACGGCAAATTCGGCAAGTATGACTGTGAGGCGCCGACCATGATCCGCTACGGAGATCTGACCTCCGATGAATTCTTTGTCAGCGAGGCTGCGGCCAAGAAGGGCGTGCTCATTGTCAATGAGAGCAAATTCGATCCCCTGGTCATCCTCAAGCATTTTGGCCCCAACAATTCCGGCCCCAAAGAGGTTCCCGAGAAATAATCTGACAATCATCACTTTGTGAGGAGGAAAACAAATGGCATACTTTAAATTTGGCGTAGATTCCTTTATCTGGACAGAGGTATTCTCCACCAAGGACCTGTGGATTATCCAAAAGGCCAAGGACCTGGGCTTTGAGGTCATCGACTTTGCCATCGCCCATCCGGAGACCTTCCCGTTAGAAGAAGTTAAGAAAGAACTGGACCGCGTTGGCATTGAATGCGTCACCACCACCACTTTGGATGACGCGAGAAACCCCATTTCCCCCGATCCGGCCATCCGGGCGGCGGCGGTCAAGTCCATGAAGCTGCTGGTGGATATCAACTATGCCCTGGGTTCCAAGGTGCTGGGCGGTGTCAACTATGCCTCTTGGGGCTATCTGACCAAGAAGCCCAGAACCCAGCAGGAGTGGGATTGGTCTGTGGAGTGCATGAGAGAAGTAGGGGAATACGCCAAATCCAAGGGTGATCTGAACATCTGTGTTGAGTGCGTCAACCGTTTTGAGACCCATTTCCTCAACATTGCCGAGGACGCGGTGAAATACTGCAAAGATGTAGGCACCGGCAACATCAAGGTACATCTGGACTGCTTCCATATGATCCGGGAGGAGACCAGCTTCCGGGATGCTGTTCTGACCTGCGGCAAAGAATATCTGGGCTATGTCCACGTCTGTGAGTCCAACCGAGGCATTCCGGGCACCGGACTTGTTCCCTTCAAGGAGTTCTTTGAGGCGGTCAAAGAGGTGGGTTATGACGGCCCGCTGGTCATCGAGTCCTTTGATCCCAGCTTTGAGGAGCTCAACGGCAACTGCGCCATCTGGAGAAAGCTGGCGGAGTCCGGCGAGCAGCTGGCTGTAGAAGGCTTGGCCAACCTGAAAAAAATCGCGGCCACTGTGGAATAGAAAAATTACATGGAAAAAACAACCGTCGGAAGATTTGCCGAGTGTGCATAAGGCAGTATCCGAAAAACACACAGAAATCGGCATTGCAGGGTAGAAACGAGAGTACGGATCGAAGGGTTCGTACTCTTTTTCTG
>NZ_CBDTOK010000070.1:0-55724 GCF_965361945.1 Zongyangia sp.
TCAAGCCAGCGTCATTTAGGCGCTGGCTTGGTTTTTCGGCCTTCTAGGCCGCGCTTCAAGCCACCCCTCTTAGGGGTGGTCTTGACTACAGGAATGGAAAAAGAAACAAAATATTAAAGACTCTTTATGCGTTCCAGCGCTTCTTTGGTGGCCTCATGGGTTCCGAAAGCGGTAAGGCGGAAGAATCCTTCCCCATTTTGCCCAAAACCAGCGCCCGGGGTTCCGACCACCCCTGCTTTTTCAAGGAGAAGATCGAAGTAATCCCAGGAAGCCATACCTTCAGGACACTGGAGCCAAATGTAGGGGGAGTTTTTGCCGCCGGTAAAGTAGATATCCATTTGGGTGAGGGCTTCAGCGATCATCCTTGCATTTTCCATGTAATAGGAAATGTTTTCCTTAATTTGCATCAGGCCCTCGGGGGTAAACACGGCTGCAGCGCCCTTCTGGACAATATAGGAAACACCGTTAAACTTGGTGGTCTGACGGCGGAGCCAGAACTTGTTGAGAGACGCACCATCAAATTGCAGCTGCATGGGAACGATGGTATAGCCGCAGCGGGTACCGGTGAAGCCGGCGGTTTTGGAGAGGGAACAAAACTCAATGGCGCATTTTTTAGCCCCCTCAATTTCATAGATGCTGCGGGGAAGGGCAGGATCGCTGACAAAAGCTTCGTAGGCCGCGTCAAAAAGGATCACAGCCTGATTTTTCAGCGCGTAATCCACCCAAGCTTTCAGCCCCTGATGGTCATAGACTGCACCGGTGGGATTGTTGGGAGAACACAGATAGATGATGTCTGCCTTGACATTTTCATCCGGCAGAGGAAGAAAGTGGTTCTCTTTTCTGGCATTCATATAGAGAATTTTCCGCCCGTCCATGATGTTAGTATCCACATAAACCGGATAAACTGGGTCAGGTACCAGCACCGTATTATCCGGAGAAAACAGGTCTAAAATATTGCCGACATCGCTTTTGGCGCCGTCGCTGATAAAGATCTCTTGCGGTTCCAGAGAGATGCCCCGTTTGTCATAGTAGCCGCGGATAGCATCTTTCAAGAAATCATACCCCTGCTCCGGCCCATAGCCGTGGAAGGTATCCGCCCGGCCTTGGTCATCACAGGCGGACTTCATAGCGTCTACTACGGCAGGGCAGAGGGGCCTTGTCACGTCGCCGATGCCGAGACGGATGATTTTCTTCTCCGGATGGGCGGAGGTATAAGCGGTTACCTTCTGATTAATGGTGGAAAACAGATAGCTGTCTTTGAGATTCAAATAATTTTGATTCATTTTCATTGTGGTTCTCCTTTTTGTCCAGGATTTTGCAGCCGGTCGGCCGCTGCGACGAATTCACGGAATAGGGGATGGGCCCGGTTGGGACGGCTTTTAAACTCAGGATGGTATTGGACCCCTACAAAGAAGGGGTGATTGGAAAGCTCTATTGCCTCCACCAGACGTCCGTCAGGGGAGGTACCGCTGATGGTTAGCCCAGCGGCTTCCATCTGATCCCGGTAGGCATTGTTAAATTCATACCGGTGCCGGTGCCGCTCTCCGATTTCAGCTTTGCCATAGGCTTCCTTCATTTTGGTTCCCTCTTTGATGACGCAGGGATAGCGGCCCAGACGCATGGTACCGCCCTTGGGGAGATTCCCTTGCTGATCCGGCATGAGATCGATGACATAATGCTCACTATCCTCCGAAAACTCCCGGGAATGGGCGCTTGGAAAGCCTGCTTGGTGCCGGGCATATTCGATGACAGCGATCTGCATGCCAAGGCAGATGCCAAGGTAGGGGATTTTTTGTTCCCGTGCGTATTGGGCGGCGGTAATCATCCCCTCAATGCCCCGATCCCCAAAGCCGCCGGGAATGATAATCCCAGAGACACCGGCGAGTATTTTGGCGACATTTTCCGGTGTGATCTTTTCCGAGTCCACCCATTGAATGTAGACTTTATTCCCTGTTTCATAACCTGCGTGGGAAAGGGCTTCCACCACCGAAAGATAGGCGTCATGGAGTTTAACATATTTGCCGACAAGGGCAATGGTAACCGGACGGGTGGCGTTTTCAATGCGGGTGAGCATCTGCTGCCACTCGGTCAGGTCACAGGGCTCATCAGCTAGATGAAGCTTGCGGCAGACGATCTCGGCCAGATGATTGTGCTCCAGCATGATAGGCGCTTCATAAAGGACAGGAAGGGTGAGATTTTCGATGACGCATTCGGGCTCCACATTACAAAACAGGGCAATTTTTTGCTTGATGCTCTTTTCAAGCGGCTCGTCGCACCGGGCGATGATGATATCCGGCATGACGCCGAAGGACTGCAGCTCTTTGACAGAATGCTGGGTGGGCTTTGATTTGTGTTCACCGGAACTTTTGATATAAGGAACCAGGGTCACATGGAGAAAGAGACAGTTATCCCGCCCTACCTCATGGGAAACCTGGCGGATAGCCTCCAAAAAGGGCTGGCTTTCAATATCGCCGGTAGTGCCGCCGATTTCGGTGATGACCACGTCAGCATTGGTCTTTTTACCAACAGAGTAGATAAAACTTTTAATTTCATTGGTGATGTGGGGGATGACCTGGACCGTTTCCCCTAGGTAGAGACCTTTCCTCTCCTTGGTCAGCACATTCCAGTAGACCTTGCCGGTGGTCAGGTTGGAGTAGCGGTTGAGGTCCTCGTCGATAAAGCGCTCATAATGCCCCAAATCCAGATCGGTTTCGGCGCCGTCTTCGGTAACGTAGACCTCCCCATGCTGATAGGGGCTCATGGTACCGGGATCCACATTGATGTAGGGATCCAGCTTCTGGGCGGCCACCGTCAGGCCTCTGCATTTGAGCAGCCGCCCCAGAGACGCCGCTGTAATGCCCTTGCCAAGGCCTGAGACAACGCCGCCGGTGACAAAGATATATTTGGTCATGCCTCCACAACCCCCTCAAATACTTTTTCACATTCCCCGGTCATATAAACGGTCTCGTCTGTGTAACAGATGGTGAGCTGGCCGCCTTTGAGCAGGACCGTAATATCCTCCCCCTTCTTGCAGTAGCCGTTGAGGACACAGGCCACCGCGGCGGCGCAGGCGCCGGTTCCACAAGCCCAAGTTTCCCCGGAGCCACGTTCCCAGACCCGCATCTTAATGGTGTTTTCTCCGACTACCGTGACAAATTCTGTGTTGACCCGCTCGGGGAAAAGAGGATCATATTCAAATTCCGGCCCAACCTTATCAATGTCCAAGGTATCCAGATTATCCCGGAAGACCACACAATGGGGATTTCCCATGGAAACGCAGGTGATCCGCTCCTCTCTGCCGCCGATCGGGACGGGATGGTCTATGATGACGTCCCCTTCCAGATTCACAGGGATTTTTTGCGGATCCAGCTCAGCAGGCCCCATATCCACCGTGACAGAATCCACCACCCCGTTTTCTACATAGAGACGGAGCTTCTTGATGCCGCTGAGGGTTTCGATGGTCAGCTCCTGTTTGGGAGCAATGCCGTGTTCGTACAGGTATTTTCCTACGCAGCGGATGGCGTTGCCGCACATCTTTCCCTCGCTGCCGTCTAGGTTGAACATCCGCATTTTTGCATCAGCCACCTCGGACGGGCAGATGAGCACCACCCCGTCACCGCCGACTCCGAAGTGCCGGTCGGAGAGATAAACGCTGAGGGATTCGGGAGCTACTACATCCTGTTCGAAACAGTTGAAGTAGATATAGTCGTTGCCGCAGCCCTGCATTTTTGTAAATTTCAGTTTCATACGTTCCCTCCTCATATGATTGATGTCCACAAGTTCCGTATTCTGTTGGCTGTAACGGCTAATCAAGGAGTCAGCCAACGCGTTTGCAGTATCGATAGAGGTTAGGCATGCGATGGCCCGTTCCACAGCCTTGCGGCGGATTTTTACGCTGTCCCTGGCTGGCAGGCGCCCTTTGGCCGAAGTGGAGATGATATATTGGATCTTTCCGCTTTCCAAAAGGGTCATGGTGTTGTCTTCGGATTCGTGTATTTTATTCACTTCCTGTACCTGCATCCCTGCCCGTTCCAGTACTTTCGCCGTGCCTTTGGTAGCATAGAGATCAAAGCCTAAAGCCGCGTATTTTTTCGCCACATCCACGATTTCCGCCTTGTCGGAATCCCGTACTGTGATGAAAACGCCGCCCTGTTTATACATTTTGTAGCCTGCCGCGCAAAGCCCTTTGTAGAGAGCCTCGCTGAGGGACTTTCCGATCCCCAACACTTCGCCGGTGGACTTCATTTCAGGGCCTAGCTGGGTATCTACATCGCTGAGTTTCTCAAAGGAAAAGACAGGAACTTTGACCGCTACATAAGGCGGTGTTTTGTAAAGGCCGGTACCATAGCCCATCTGGGAGAGGCGCTCACCCAGCATGGCTCTGGTGGCGAGCTCTACCATGGGAACTCCCGTGACCTTGCTGATGTAGGGCACGGTGCGGGAGGCCCGGGGATTAACTTCGATGACATAGATTTTGCTGTGATAGATGACATATTGGATATTGACAAGTCCTCTGGTTTTCATGGCAAGAGCCAGCTGGCGGGTAAAGTCGATGAGCTGCTCTTTCAGCCTGCCGCTGACATTCCAGGCAGGGTAGACGGCGATAGAATCGCCGGAGTGGATGCCGGCTCGCTCAATGTGCTCCATAATACCGGGGATGAGAATATCCTCCCCGTCACAGATGGCATCCACCTCAATCTCCACCCCCATCAGGTATTTGTCAATGAGGACAGGGTTTTCAATATTATGGGAGAGGATGATCCTCATATACTCTTCGATGTCCGCGTCGGAGAAGGCGATGATCATGTTTTGTCCCCCTAGCACATAGGAGGGACGCATGAGCACCGGATACCCTAGCCGATTGGCAGCGGCAAGGGCCTCCTCGGTGTTCATCACCGTATCACCTTTGGGGCGCTGGATATGAAGACGTTCCAATAGCTCATCAAAGCGCTCCCGGTCCTCCGCCATGTCGATGCTGTCAGCCGGCGTACCTAGGATATTGACTCCCTGGCCGACCAAGAAGTTAGTCAACTTAATGGCGGTGCCGCCGCCAAAGGCCACCACTACGCCCATGGGATTTTCTGTCCGGATGACGTTCATCACATCCTCTGGGGTCAGAGGCTCAAAGTAAAGCCGGTCGGCAGTATCGAAGTCGGTGGAGACGGTTTCTGGATTGTTGTTGATGATGACCACCTCATAGCCTGCCTTTTTCAGGGTCCAGACACATTGGACAGAAGCGTAGTCAAATTCAATCCCTTGGCCGATGCGGATGGGACCGGAGCCCAGCACCACCACCGTTTGCTTGGAGCTTTTCCTCTCCTCCAGCAACCGTTTTGCTTCGCAAGCCTCGTCATAGGTGGAGTAAAAATAGGGAGTCTGCGCCTCAAACTCAGCGGCGCAGGTGTCGACCATTTTGAAAGAGGCCAAGAGGAAACAGGGAATCTTCTGGCCGCTGAGGCTTTCGATACGCTTGTCGGGATAACCCAGGCGCTTGGCCTCCCGATAAAGGTCCTCATCCAGAGTTTTGGTGCGCAGAGACGTTTCCATCTGTGCCAGGTTTTTCAGCTTATATAAAAACCATAGGTCGATCTTTGTGATATTATGAATTTCTTCCGGAGTGATGCCGCGCATCAGGGCCTCGAAGATGGCAAAAAGCCGCTCGTCGTCACAGTCATAAAGCTTTTGATGAACCTCTTGGGTGGATAGCGCGGCGAATTTCTTCATCCGCAGGCCGTCTTGGCCGATTTCAGCACCCCGAACCGCCTTCATGATGGCTGCCTCAAAGGTCTGGGCGATAGCCATCACTTCGCCGGTGGCTTTCATCTGGGTGCCTAGAGTCCGCTTGGCGTAGACGAATTTGTCAAAAGGCCATTTGGGGAACTTGACCACTACATAATCCAGCGCCGGCTCAAAACAGGCGTAGGTTTTCCCGGTCACCGCGTTTTTAATTTCATCTAGGGTATAGCCGATGGCGATTTTCGCAGCCACCTTGGCGATGGGATAGCCGGTGGCTTTAGAGGCCAGCGCCGAGGAACGGGATACACGAGGATTGACCTCGATGACGGCATATTCAAAGCTGGTGGGATGCAGCGCAAACTGGCAGTTGCATCCTCCTTCAATGCCCATGGCGTCAATGATAGAAAGAGCGGCGCTGCGGAGCATCTGATATTCCTTATCGGAAAGGGTAACCGCCGGCGCGATGACAATGGAGTCGCCAGTGTGCACTCCTACTGGATCAAAGTTTTCCATACTGCACACGGTGATTACGTTACCGGCGGAATCCCGCATTACTTCAAATTCAATTTCCTTCCAGCCGGCGATGCATTTTTCTACCAGGATCTGGTTGATGGGGGACTGGCGCAGGCCATTCCCAGCGATTTCTTGAAGCTCCTCCGGCGTATTTGCAATACCGCCGCCGCTGCCTCCCAAGGTAAAAGCAGGGCGGACAATGACGGGATAGCCGATTGTTTGCGCAAAATCCAAAGCGGAATCTACATCGTTGACCACCTGGGAGGGGATGACGGGCTGGCCGATCTGCTCCATGGTATCCTTAAATAACTGCCGGTCTTCCGCTTTATCGATGGTTTCCGGATTGGCCCCCAGAAGCTTGACACCGTGGGACTGCAAGAATCCCTCTTTTGCCAGCTGCATGGAGAGGGTCAGTCCTGTCTGACCGCCCAGGGTGGACAATAGGCTATCTGGATGCTCCTTTTCGATGATCCGTTTGATGGTATCGGTGGTCAGCGGTTCCAGATAGATCTGATCGGCCATCACCTTGTCGGTCATGATGGTGGCAGGGTTGGAGTTGACTAATACCACCTCCAAGCCATCCTCTTTTAGGGCGCGGCAGGCCTGGGTGCCGGCATAGTCAAACTCCGCCGCCTGACCGATAACGATAGGGCCGGAGCCGATGACCATTACTTTTTTAATATCCTTTCTCAGCGGCATATTATCTTCCCCCTTCCATCATCTTCATAAATTCGTCGAACAAAAATCCCGTGTCCAGGGGACCGGCAGATGCCTCCGGATGAAACTGCACCGAGAAAGCAGGCATATCTGTGTAAGAAATCCCTTCGCAGGTGCCGTCGTTGGCATTGACATAGGAGAGGGCAGCATTTGGGGGAAGGGAGCCGTTTTCTACTGCATACCCATGGTTTTGACTGGTGATATAGACACGGCCGGTTTGCAGGTTTTTGGCTGGCTGGTTGGCACCTCGATGTCCATAGTGGAGTTTGTGGGTTCTAGCTCCTTGGGAAAGCGCCAGTAACTGATGGCCTAGGCAGATGCCGAAGGTAGGAAGTTTCGCCTCGCAAAGCTTTTTCAGCTGCGTGATGATCCCGGTGTTTTCCATGGGATCGCCGGGGCCATTGGAAAGCATGATGCCATCGGGCTTTGCCGCTAGGATATTCTCCGCAGTGGCGTCATAGGGCATACGGATCACCTCACAGCCCCGTTTGATCAGTTCCCGCTGGATGTTTTCTTTGGCGCCGAAGTCCCAAAGTACCACCCGGTGCTGTGGGTGGGCCGGAGTGAAAGTCTCAGCCTGTTGGCAGCTCACCGATGCCACTGCGTGGGTCACACGGTAATCCTGCACGGCCTGGGAATTGCACTGACCAAGGTCATAAACAATCTCTCCATTCATAACACCGTGTTCACGGATGACCTTGGTCAGCTCCCGGGTGTCGATACCATAAAGCCCTGGAATGCCGCAGGCTTTTAAAAAGGCGTCAAGTTGGCCCTCGCTGCGGAAGTTAGAGGGAACTTGACACCAGTCGCGTACAATATATGCGGTTAAAGAGGGCCTTTTGCTCTCAAAATCGGAGGGAATGACCCCGTAATTGCCGATGAGAGGAAAGGTCTGTACCACCATCTGTCCATAATAGCTGGGGTCGGTCAGTGTTTCCAGATAGCCAGTCATCCCGGTGGTAAAGACAGTTTCCCCAACCACTGGCTTGACGGCTCCAAAGGCCTTCCCCTTGAATGTCTGTCCATTTTCCAACACAAGATATGCGTTTTGCGCCATAACGATCCTCCCCTGTATACTAAGCTGCATTCCCGTTTTAGTTTTCATAACGGGATACAATTTCTTTTGCGATTTCCTTACGTGTCACCCTGCGATCCATGGCCTCTTTTTCAATGGCGCGATGGGCCTCAGGCTCCGTCATATCCAAATACTGGATGAGCAGACATTTAGCCCGGTCTACCAGACGGATCTCTTCAATTTTTCCACGAAGCTTACTGTTTTCTTTTTTTAGTCCCAACATACGCCGCCGGGAAGCAGCCATGAGTTTGATGGACTGGAAAAAAAGCTGGCGGCTGATGGGCTTTTCCACTACAAAAACACCGGCGTCCTCTACCTTCTGGGAAACAAGGTCTGCCCGCTCAGATTTGCAGAGGATAATCACGCCTGCTCCGCTGGACTCCGCCACAAATACAGCCAATTCATGGCCGTATTCATCGCTCAGTGGAGCATTGATGACCACCAGGTCAAAGCTAGTCTCCAGCAACAGACGCCTGGCATCTCCACCACTGGCAGCGGTGGAGATGGAAGTGATACCGCTCATCTTGAGAAGCTCTGCCAGAAGCTGGGTACCCTTACAGGCAGTTGTCACAATCAGAGCACTTTCCATGGATCCACCGCCTTTCATCAGTCTGTGTCATATAAGAATACCTTAAATCTGTAGGAAATATTGATCCTGTTCATAAGCGTGTTTATCCAGCGCCTTTTTATATCCCAGATATTCAGCCTCTTTTTGTTCCATATATTTTTCAATTGTGGCCTGGGGCAGGACTTCTGCCACAAAGCTGCTATTTTTCGCAAGCTGCAAGGCGGACCAAAGATCCCCTGGAAGCGTTTCAAAGGTTTTGGCCTGCTCCTTCATCACATCGAACAGGTTCAGGTTGGTGGGGGCACATAACTTCTTCTTCTGAGCAATCCCCTCTAATCCCGCCGCAATGAGCAGGGAATAGGCGAGATAGGGATTGCAAGAAGGGTCAGGAGAGCGCAGCTCGATTCGGCTGTATTTACCTGTGGCCGCCGGGACCCGGATCAGCTGGGAGCGGTTTTGATGGGACCAGGTCAAGTACCTGGGAGCCTCAAACTCCCCAAAGCGGGCATAGGAATTGGTCAGGGGATTGAGAAAAGCAGTGATTTCAGGAATCCGATCCATGATCCCTTGCAAAAAGCTCTCCGCTTCTTTGGAATGCCCTGCCTCATTGGTTTTAAAGATATTCCGGCCATTTTGGGAAAGGGACATGTTAATATGCAGCCCATTTCCACTCTTGTCCGGGAAGGGTTTGGGCATAAAGGATGCAAAAAGCCCGTTTTGCGCCGCGATATTTTTGACCACTGCCCGGAAGGTGACCAGATCGTCCGCCGCCTCAAGGGCATGGGAATACTGAAAATCGATTTCGTTTTGCCCCGGCCCCTGTTCATGGTGGGAGCTTTCCGGCTGAATCCCCATTTCCTCTAAGGTCAGGCAGATTTCCCGACGCACATTTTCCCCCTTATCCAGGGGAGCGATGTCGCAATAGGTGCCATGATCATGGGGAATCATGGTGGGGTTGCCGTCTTCATCCCGCTCGAAAAGGTAAAATTCACATTCAGAGCCGATTTTGCAGACATATCCCATATCCGCGGCCTTTTTTACCGTCCGGCGCAGAATGTCCCGCCCAGAGCCCTCAAAAGGGGTGCCATCAGGCCGGCGGATGTCGCAGAAGAACCGGACAACCCGTCCTTGGGAGGGGCGCCATGGAAGAACGGCCAGGGTGGCAGGATCCGGAACCAGAAATAGGTCGGACTCTGCCACATCCATAAACCCACGGATGACCGAAGCGTCAAAGGAAATACCAGTTTCAAAGGCGCGGGGAAGTTGGGCGGGCATAATGGAGATGTTTTTTTGCTTTCCGAAAATATCGCAGAAGGCCAGACGGATAAATTTGACGTCGTTTTCTTCGATGAACTCCAAAACCTCGGTCATGGTCTGGGTCATGTAAATTCCTCCTTGCATCTCCCCGTGAGAGGAGGTGGTTAATTGGGTGTATATAGCCGCTGATAGGGATTTTTGGTATTAGGGGTGAGCACAAAGAAGCTGCTCTTCATAATGTGGTCTTCATCCTCCCCAAAGGCCGTGCAAAACTCATGAACCAGGGGCCGGATTTCGTCTAGATCGTCCTGGGTCGCCTGAGACGCTTGAACCTGGGCTGGCAGATCGGCGGGCAGGGTTTTACAACGGAGAAAAATCTTGCCACCGTGCATGCCAGTGCCGCAGAAGTATCCAACAGGTACCTGAGCATCGCAGTGGAGACCCAGGATCACAATAATACCGCCAGCTTGGTATTCTCCCAGAAAGCTGCCGGCCCGGCCGCCCACCACCAAAGCGGGGATTTTGTCTTGATATTCCTTCATGTGGATGCCAGCCCGGTAGCCGACATCGCCATGGATAAATATTTTTCCACCCCGCATGGCGTAGCCTGTGGCGTCTCCCGCCTGGCCATCCACGTAGATAGCGCCGTCGTTCATGGTATCGCCGGTGGCATCCTGGACATTGCCGCGCACTGTAATGGTGGAACCATCCAGATAAGCGCCTAAAGCATTGCCTGGAGTGCCCTCAATGGTAATATCCTTCCCGGAAAGGCCGCTGGCTATATACCGTTGGCCCATACAGTTTTTGATGGTGATTTTTTTATCTTGCGCAGACCTGATTTCCTCGCCTAACGTCTGAAAATGTTTGCCTTGGCTGTTGATCGTCATTTTGGTTCCCTCCCCAGCATTTCTTCCCGGTCTTTTCTGGAGAAAGCCATCAGCTGCGGTTTCTCCCGGAGCAGATCAAAGTCCACGGTGTCTAGAGGCACCTGATTGCGGATCATGGCGGTATAAATACCGGCTCTGGCCACATCTCCGATGAGGATATAACCCTTGAGCAAGCCATCTTTTGTGACAAGCCGTTTGTAGGTGCCGGTACCGGACTCAATATAGCTTTCCCCGTCATAACTGCCGGCTGTGATCATGTGCAGTCCAAAGAATCCAATAGCGTTCATGGGAATGGCTTTGTCATAGGGCTTTTCCCCGCCTACCATGTGGATGCCAGCGCTCTCCCCCTGCATATATGCGGCAGGAAGGAGGGCCAAAACCCGTCGCTCACCACTGGTGATGTCAAAGCTTTCGGTGCAGTCTCCCGCCGCGTAGATATCTGGCTGGGAGGTTCGACCGTCAGCATCCACCTGGATTCCCCGGCCGACATGGATGCCAATATCTTTGGCAAGCTCTACGTTGGGCCGGACGCCGACGGCGATGACAAGCAGGTCAAAATCAACGGCCCTACCGCTGGAAAGATAGGCCCTGTTTTCCTCAAATCTTGTCACACTATCCGAGAGGATGAATGTAATGCCATGTTCCTCAATGTGGGCTTTTACAAGATCAGAGCCCTGTTCGTCCAGAATACTGGGCAAGATCCGATCAGCCAGATCCACCACGGTAATACTTTTCACCAGCCGTTGGATGCCTTCGGCGCATTTGAGGCCAATGAGGCCGGCGCCCATAATGAGCACCCGGGTTTCAGGCGTAACAGCAGCCTGGATGAATTTGGCGTCATCTAAAGATAGGAATGTGGATTGATAGGGAACGGTATCCAGCCCCTGAATGGGAGGAATGAAGGGAGTGGAACCTGTCGCAATTAACAGTTTATCATATTTTATCAGACTCCCATCCTCCAGTAAAACATTTTTTTCGTCTTTGTGGATGGCTTTGACGGTTTTCCCTGCCATAAAGGTGACATGATTGTCCTGATAAAAGCTTTCCGGCCGGTAGAGCATCCCTTGTTCTGTCGTTTTCCCATACAAGAGATAGGAGATCAGCGGACGAGAATAGGTAGGATAGGGCTCTTTTGAAATCACGGTAATAGAGCTTTCTTTATCAGATTGCCGGATGCCCTCAATACATCCCACCGCTGCGGCAGAGTTTCCAATGATGACAATATCCATGCTTTGCTCACCTCTCTTCAAACACAATGGCCTGGTTAGGGCAGCCTTTGACGCAGGCAGGGCTGCCGGTGGAGTTATTCAGGCATAATTCACACTTTTGGATGACGCTTCCGTCATCTGACGGCATTACTGCGCCATACGGGCAGGCCATAATGCAGGTATAACATCCCACACATTTGTCCTGATCCACCTGGATGACGCCGTCATGGATGGATAGGGCGCCGGTGATGCAGCTTTTGACGCAAAGGGGCTCCTCGCAATGGCGGCAGCCTACAGCAAAGCTGACGCCGTTTCGCTCCTCAATGCGGATGCGGGGGTTGATCTTTACATCCCGCAGCGCCACCGCCATATCCCTTTCTCCAGAGTTGGCGAAAGCGCAGTAGTATTCGCACAGATGGCATCCAAGACACCATTTTTCATTCACATAAATTCGTTTCATATGGCAGCCTCCCTCTATTCTCCGGCGTGTTTAATCCCTAAGATGGACAGCTCTTTTTCGGTGAGGCCCACCCCCCGGAGCATGAGACGGTTGCCGCGCAACGCTTCAATGGAGTTGATGCCCATGCCGCCCATGATTTCCTTAATTTCGTGATTCCATGCGGTGACTAGGTTAACAAGACGCTGGGATCCAATATCCGGGTTAAGCCGCCGAACCAGATCGGGACGCTGGGTAGCAATGCCCCAGTTGCATTTTCCTTGCTGGCAGCTGCGGCACAGATGGCAGCCTAAGGCAAGCAGGGCGCTGGTTCCGATATAGACCGCGTCGGCGCCTAAGGCAATGGCCTTGACAATATCGGCGCTGGAACGGATGGAACCTCCCACCACCAGGGAGACATTGTTGCGGATGCCTTCGTGACGGAGCCTTCCGTCAACGCTGGCCAAAGCAAGCTCAATGGGAATCCCCACATTGTCACGGATGCGGGTGGGAGCAGCACCGGTTCCGCCCCGGAATCCGTCGATGGCGATAATGTCGGCTCCGGAGCGGGCAATACCGCTGGCAATAGCCGCCACATTGTGAACTGCGGCGATTTTGACAATCACCGGTTTGGTGTAGCCGGTGGCCTCCTTTAGGGAAAAGACCAGCTGTCGCAGATCCTCAATGGAGTAAATATCGTGATGAGGCGCAGGAGAGATAGCATCTGTGCCTTCGGGGATCATCCGGGTTTTGGAAATGTCACCCACGATCTTCATGCCGGGAAGGTGTCCGCCGATTCCCGGCTTGGCACCTTGGCCCATCTTAATTTCGATGGCGGCGCCTGCCGAGAGGTAATCCTTATGTACGCCGAAGCGGCCGGAGGCCACCTGAACGATGGTGTTAGGACCGTATTGATAGAAATCCTCATGAAGTCCGCCTTCACCGGTATTATAATAGGTACCCAGGGCTTTGGCGGCACGGGCTAGGCTCTCGTGAGCATTATAGCTGATGGAACCATAGCTCATGGCGGAGAACATAACAGGCACCTGTAATTCCAGATGAGGCGCAAGGTTGGGGATGATGTTGCCCTCTTGATCCCGTTCTACCTTCTGCGGCTTTTTGCCCAAGAAAACCCTGGTTTCCATTGGCTCCCGGAGCGGGTCGATAGAAGGATTGGTGACCTGGGAGGCATTGAGAAGGATTTTATCCCAATAGACAGGGTAATTTTTCGGATTTCCCATGGAAGAGAGAAGGACGCCGCCGCTCCCCGCCTGGCGATAGACCTCACTGATCACCTCTCCCGTCCAGTTGGCGTTGATCTTAAAGGTGTGATCGGATTTGACGATTTTCAGCGCGTGGGTGGGACATAGGGATACACACCGATGGCAGTTGACACACTTGCTGTCGTCAGCCACCATGATATTTTCTTTTTCTCGGTAAGAGTGCACCTCATTGGCACACTGTCGCTCACATACACGGCAGGCGATGCAACGGGAAGGATTGCGCACCACCTCATATTCGGGATACAGATAATCAATGCCCATTATCGCACACCTCCATTTAAGGTAATGATCACTGGCTCTCCGCCTCGGGGCGCCCAGATATTGTCAGGATTGGGTTCTACCACCCGGATAGCGGATTCCTCACTGGCCACATAGACCTTTTCATCTTTTTCGGCCACCACCATAGAGCGGAGCTTGAGCCGGTCATTGAGGGCCATCATGCCGCCTTCAAATCCCAATAGGATAGAAAAGGGGCCGGTGACCAGAAGTCCAGAAAAGGCGCTGCGCAGGAAGGTAAGCTTTTGGCATTCGTTTTCCGGCATTGCCTCAATGGTGGACCAGAAGGGCGCCGCCATCACGCTGGCAATTTCTTCATAAGAGAGTCCCTGTTTGCGACGCAGGTAATCCACTATATAGGTAAGAACCTCTGTGTCAGTTTGGAGGGTGCATTTATAACCATACATCTCTATGTAGCGGCGGTTCGCGTCGTAGGAGGAAATCTCACCGTTGTGCACGATGGAAAAGTCCAGCATGGCAAAGGGATGGGCTCCGCCCCACCAGCCCGGTGTGTTGGTAGGGTACCGGCCGTGAGCAGTCCAGCAGTAGCCCTCGTATTCATCTAAGCGGTAAAACCTCCCCACATCCTCGGGAAAACCAACAGCTTTGAATACCCCCATATTTTTTCCGCTGGAAAACACGTAGGCACCGTCAATATGGGTATTGATGCGGATAACGCAGCGTGCCACAAATTCCCGCTCGTCCAACTGACTGTCTGCGAGCCGGGTGGGTAAAGGATTGACAAAATATCGCCAGATCAGCGGTTCGTCGGTGATTTCAGGGATTTTGCGGACGGGGATTTTGGATAGGTTGACAATATCGAAATGCTGCTCCAAAAAGTGTTCGCATTCCTGCTTGCTAGAAGTGTTGTCATAGAAAACATGAAAGGCATACAGATCCTTGTATTCCGGATAGATGCCGTAAGCGGCAAATCCACCGCCTAGCCCATTGGAGCGGTCATGCATAACGGCGATAGAATCAATGATATCCTCACCGCAAAATCGTTTCCCGTCTTTTGCGAAGATACCGGAAATGGCACAGCCTGACGGAATTCTTATCTGGCCTTCTTTGCGCATATGGTCTCCCCCTTGTTTTTTTATGCTTTCTCTTCCGATCCGGAAGAATAGGAAAGGACTGTCTATAATACAAAAACAAAGGCGTCCATCAAAGCGAACTGGGATCGTGCGAATCAGTACTCTTTGATGAACGCCTTTGTTCATTGGGAATATTATATAAGAACACAGCAGTATTTGTCAACGTTTTTGCAAGAGATTTTTTATTTGCTTGCATACTTTGTAAAAAATAACTATTTTTAAAGAGAGATGGAAAATAAATTTGCAGTTTCTTAGACAAATCATGCAAAAACAACAAATTTTCTATTGACAGTGACCTAGAAGAGGAATATAATGACGCCATAGACAGCAAAGGCGCTGTGGGTGAAAAGCCCGCGGCGCCTTTTTTTGTTGCTTTTCTAGAGGGCAGCAAAAAGCGAATAAAGAGCTAGAAAAAGCATGGGGGTATGTATATGGCAAAAACTTTGATTCCTAAGGGATATAAATCCTGCTTAGGGCTTTATGAGACCCAGACGGCCATCGGGAAGATTAAAACCCGCTTTGAGGAAAATTTAAGCCGAATGCTCCACCTGAAGAGAGTAACAGCACCCCTCTTCGTTGATCCCAAAACTGGGCTGAACGACGATCTCAATGGGGTGGAGAGGCCGGTTAGTTTTGACATCAAAGAGACGGGAGAAACAGCTCAAGTAGTCCATTCCTTGGCCAAATGGAAAAGAATGGCCCTTTACCGGTATGATTTTCGGGTAGGAAACGGCCTTTATACCGATATGAATGCCATTCGTCGGGATGAGGAGATGGATAATCTCCATTCCATCTATGTGGATCAGTGGGACTGGGAAAAGGTGATCGACAGATCCCAGAGGAATTTGGACTATTTGAAGGAAACGGTGGGCCTGATTGTAGATGCCATCTGCAAGACCTTGGATGAGATGAAACGGGACTACCCACAGCTTCCTGTCTTTCTCTCCCGGGATGTCAGTTTTATCACCACCCAAGAGCTGGAGGATATGTACCCAAATCTGAGCCCTAAACGCCGGGAGGACGCTTATGTCAAAGAGCACCCCACTGCATTTATTATGCAGATTGGCGATAAGCTCCACTCCGGAAAGCCTCATGATGGACGGGCGCCAGATTATGATGACTGGCAGCTCAACGGTGACATCCTCTTCTGGAATGAGACCTTGGGCCAGGCATTTGAGGTTTCGTCCATGGGTATCCGGGTGGATTCCCAGAGCCTGGCAGAACAGCTTCAAAAAGCCGGATGTGAAGAGAGGAGATCTCTTCCTTTTCATAAGATGCTGCTGGACGGCAAGCTCCCCCTTACCATCGGCGGAGGCATTGGCCAATCCCGTCTGTGCATGCTGCTGTTGGGAAAAGCCCATATTGGAGAGGTTCAGGTATCCTTGTGGAGTGATGAAATCATCACAGAATGTAAAAAAGCTGGAATTGAGCTTTTATAAGCAAGCAATAAAAACAATAGAAAGACGGAGGGATCATCATGAACAATCTGCCTGAAATTTTTGGTAGTATGGTTTTTAACGATAAAACAATGCGGGAAAAGCTTCCCAAGGAAACCTATAAGATTTTGCGCCGTACCATTGACCAGGGCAAGAAGCTTGACATCAACATTGCCAATATTGTAGCCAATGCCATGAAAGATTGGGCGGTGGAAAAGGGCGTTACCCATTTTACCCATTGGTTCCAGCCTATGACCGGCATTACAGCGGAAAAACATGACAGCTTTATTTCCCCTACCGACGGTGGCAATGTTATCATGGAATTTTCCGGGAAAGAGCTGGTCAAGGGTGAGCCGGATGCTTCCTCCTTCCCCTCCGGCGGCCTGCGCGCCACCTTTGAAGCCAGAGGCTACACCGCCTGGGATCCGTCCTCCTATGCCTTTATCAAAGACGACACCCTATGTATTCCCACGGTGTTTTACTCCTATAGCGGTGAAGCGCTGGATAAAAAGACCCCGCTGATGCGTTCTATGGAGGTGCTCAGCAAACAGGCCCTGCGGATTCTGCGGCTGTTTGGCGACACGGAAACGACGGTGGTCAACACTACAGTCGGGCCGGAGCAGGAGTATTTTCTCATTAACAAAGAGGATTATTTGGCGCGAAAAGACTTAGTCTTCTGCGGTCGGACCCTTTTCGGAGCCATGCCTCCTAAAGGGCAGGAGATGGAAGATCATTATTTTGGCACCATCAAGCCCAGGGTTTCCGCTTACATGAAAGAACTGGATGAAGAACTGTGGAAGCTGGGCGTACTTGCCAAGACCAAACACAACGAGGTCGCCCCTTCTCAGCACGAGCTGGCTCCGATCTTTACCTCCACCAATGTGGCCACCGACCACAACCAGCTGACCATGGAGATGATGAAGAAGGTGGCGGACCGTCATGGGTTGGCCTGTCTACTCCATGAAAAGCCCTTTGACGGTGTTAACGGCAGCGGCAAGCACAACAACTGGTCCCTTTCCACCAACAGCGGCGTGAACTTGCTGGAGCCAGGGGATTCTCCCAGAGAGAACGCCCAGTTCCTGCTCTTCCTAACTGCCGTCATCAAGGCGGTAGACGAATACCAGGATCTTCTGCGGATTTCGGTGGCAAGCGCCGGCAACGACCACCGGCTGGGGGCCAATGAGGCTCCGCCGGCCATTGTATCGATGTTCCTGGGCGATGAATTGTCCGCCATCCTGGATTCCATCATTGAGGGCAAAGATTACCAGGGCATAGCCAAAGAGGAAATGAAGGTAGGCGTCCATATCCTGCCCCGGTTCCCCAAGGACACCACCGATCGAAACAGGACCTCGCCCTTTGCCTTCACCGGCAATAAATTTGAGTTCCGGATGCTTGGCTCTAACTTTTCCATTGCCGGGCCCAACATGGTGCTCAACACCATTGTGGCGGAGGAGCTTTCTCAGTTCGCCGATGTACTGGAGCAGGCCGATGACCTTGCATCCACGCTCAATAAGCTGATCAAAAAGACCATCAAAGAGCACAAACGGATTATTTTCAACGGGAACAACTATGCAGAGGAATGGGTGAAGGAGGCAGAAAAGAGAGGGCTTCTCAATCTCAGGACTACAGTGGACGCACTGCCTCATTACATCGAGCCGAAAAACATCAAATTATTCACCAAACATAAAATCTTTACCGAAAGCGAAATGTATTCCCGTTACGAGATCCTTCTGGAAAACTACTGCAAAACGCTGCACATCGAAGGAAAAACGATGCTGGATATGATAAAGAAAGACATTATTCCCGCAGTAACCGCGTATTGCAAGGAACTTTCTGAGACGGCACTCTCCAAAAAGAGTTTGTGCCCTCAGGTTCCTTGTGTAACTGAGGAGTCCATCGTAACGCTACTTTCCGAACTAAGCAACGGAGTGTTTGAAAAGACCCAGCAGTTAGAAGCCGCACTCTATCATACAGAGCAGATTTCTGACATTCAGGCACAGGCGGAGAGCTATCGGGATGAAGTCATTCCCGCCATGGAAGCGCTGCGAAAAGACGCGGATGAAATTGAGTCCCTGGTGGGAGAAAAATATTGGCCTTATCCCACCTATGGAAAGATGCTCTTCAGCGTCTGATAGCAGAATGCTGGTTTCTATTTTTTGGAGAATGCCATCTTTTCGAGTAGGATAAGAAAATCCTAAATGACAACTTCTATACAATAGATAACATACTCCCCAATTCTCGGGCGGACCTGCTCCTTACCAGGTTCGCCCACTTTCTTTGTCAAAATATGAAAAAGGACAGCTGACAGCTGTCCTTACCAGAGAGATGCTTACATGGATTTTCCCCGGCGGGGGGAATGCGGACCGGGTACAGGCCTCCGGGCCATTGGGCTACAAGAACGGTAGCGGTTTTGCCCCCAATTGTTCCTCGGATTTTCGGGGGAAGGGTGAACCACCTTGTTCATGGTGGAAGCGACACTGAGAAATTGAGAGGTGAGAAACCCCATCTGTTCCAGAAGAATACGGCGTTTGGAGCGATTGGATAGGGTGTTAATGGAATTTTTGAGATGGCCTAGGTTCTCCATAAAGATGGGGATCATGGCGCCTGGTTGTGAGGATGCCAGATGATCTAGGTCAATGCTTTTCAGCTGTCCGGACAGCCCGTTGAGATTGTTCTGGATATGGAGTCGCTTTTGTTGATTGTCGATCTCCGTGACCAATTCGGACATGTGGCGGATGGTTTCCTGCATAGCGGCGATCATCGGAGCAATCAGGGCTTCTATGGAATGTTGGTTCATCAAAAACCTTCCTTTGCCTCAATCTGTGTTATATCTATATGAGAGCAAAGGAAGGTTTATGTTTTTGGGCATAGAAAAAGACGGACTCAACCGCCTTTTTCCGTGATGGATTTTATTTTTGACAAGGTTTCCTCTACCTTGGTGTTGACCTTAGCGTAATCCATGCTGGAGATATAATACCTTTCAATATCATCGTGGATATTTTTGGCCTCTACCAATAGCCGAATGGCCTCATCCAGCATTTCACGGGCCGCCTTGCGGTTGAAACTGATGCGCTGTTTTCGAATTTTCAGCTTGGTCATGTCGGTGAAGCGTTTGGCGTGAATGCGGCGGTAGGGCTCCAACTCCACATTAGTATATCGGTTGGTGGTGATAAAGGCCATGCCGATGGTGGGAATCATCAGATGCTCCAGTTTTTCATAGGGAGAGAGGGGGCAGTAACAAGAGATAATATCCAGTTTGGCGGATAGGGCACTGCTGCGAAGAGCGTGGAGCAGCAAACGGGAGGCAGCACCCCATTCATCGTCAATTAGATAGATGCGGTCGCACATGGTTTTTACAGAATCGGTATATGTAATTAGCCCCTGGGGAGTGATGGTGCTGAGAAAACGGACAGCTTCTGTACCGTGATCTACATCGGTGGCACGAAATTCTTTGGCTGCCAGTCGCCGGGCATAGCGCGCGATTTTCTCCGGGTCGGTACATTCCACCGCAATGCGGTAGGTATCATAGATCAGGGAGGAAGCTGCGGTGAGAAAACGGCAGCAACGGTCGTGGCAGGCGGAGTTCTTAGCGCATAAGTCCACAATCTCCCTCCGATCCCGCTGCAAACGGTCCTCATCCCAGCAGTCGGTGAGATTGACGACCGACTCAAACGCGCCGGGATATTTGGGCTCAATGACATGGGGAGGAGTTCCGTCGGCGATGGATATCTTAAACTTGTTGCTAATAACACCGTCGAGGGAATCGGGATCCGAGGAACAGTGGATTTGTTCCACCAGCGGATCGCCTGCTTCCTGCAGCGCCTGGGCCACCTTTTTCATCAGGCTGGATTTCCCAGTACCGGGACCACCTTTGATGACAAATTTGTGCCAGCCATCCAGAGGGGTGCCTAGCTGGTCAAAACGGGAAACAAAACCTTGAGGTGTATTGGACCCCAAGAAAAAATGGACAAAGCTGCCGCCGTCTTTCATAGTCAAAACCACCTTTTCTCCGCACAGACTGCGCTTGTGTATGCCCGGCATCCGCCTGGCCGCCGTCCCCATGCTGTACGGGAGATGAGAACGGCCTGAAATCGCTGTTTTCTATGTCGAAATCTATACAACACCATGCTATTCAGTTCAAGGCGTTTTTGACACTGGAAGAAGGTGGCTTAGGCGTATTTTCTTCAAAAGGGACAAAGATGGAAGAGACCCTATTTCAAAGGCGGCGGAAAGGAGCTTATTTTCCTGTTTCGTCCCCATAGGTATGCTCGCAAATTTCCCTGACTTTTTCTCGGAGCCCAAAGAAATCCTCCATGGCAGCGGGTTTGCTGGAAGGGTTTCGCAGCAGTGCCGCCGGGTGGTAAGTTCCCATCATTTGAACGCCGCTTTTTTCGAACCAGACGCCGTGCTCCTTGGTCACTTTAAAGTCAGGCTTAATCAGCTTTTGGGCGGCAATACGCCCTAAGCATACGATAATCTTAGGACGCAGTAGCTGAACCTGGTTTCTCAGATAGCCAATACAGGCCTCTTGTTCTTCAGGAAGTGGATCCCGATTTTGTGGAGGACGGCATTTGACGATATTGGCAATATAAATATTCTGCTTTCGGGAAAGGTCTACGGCGAAAAGCATCTTGTCAAGCAGCTGCCCGCCCCGGCCCACAAAGGGCTCGCCGGTAAGATCCTCCTGTTCGCCAGGACCCTCGCCAATCAACATAACTTCGGCCTTGGGAACCCCCACGCCGAAAACAACATGGGTGCGGGTCTCAGAAAGCCCGCATTGTTTGCACTGGAGACAGTGCTCCCGCAGCAGTTGCAGGTCGTTTATCATCGTACTTTCTCCTTTGGCTTTTTGTATTAGTATACCATAACCAAAACAGGAGAAAAATGGGTTGTTAAAATATTGTCAATTGTTGCATTGTGATGTCAAAAAAAGTACAATAAATACGGAAGACAAGCCGTATGAAGGCATGAAGCCGGCAGAGAGCGGCAGGTAAATGCTGCGTACCTATGCTGCCGGAGCATGATGTTCCGGCCAAGGGGATAGAGAAAAATAGCGGCTTGTGTAATGGAGGAATGTACAATGAAAATTTTGGTTGAAACTTCTGCCCGCCACATCCATGTGACACAGCAGGATCTGGAGACACTGTTTGGCCCTGGCGCCGAGCTGTCAGTGAAAAAATATCTCTCCCAGCCCGGACAGTTTGCCACCAACGAGCGCCTGACATTGGTTGGACCGAAAAAATCTATGCCCAATGTGTCTATTCTGGGTCCGGTTCGTACGGCAACACAGATTGAGATTTCTCTCACTGATGCACGTTCCCTGGGTTTGGTTGCGCCGATTCGAGAGTCCGGCGACGTTGAGGGTTCTGCTCCCTGTAAGCTGATTGGGCCTTGTGGTGAGGTTGAGGTAAAGCAAGGTGTGATCGTTGCAAAACGCCATATCCATACCACACCGGAAGATGCGGAAAAATTGGGCGTAAAAGACAAGGAGATCGTCAGCGTAAAGGTGGATACACCGGAAAGAAGCCTGACTTTTGGTGATGTAGTGGTTCGGGTCAGCCCGAAATTTGCTACCGCTATGCACATTGACACCGACGAATCCAACGCTGCAGGTTGCTCTGGTGAGGTCTATGGCGAGATTGTCAAATAGATTAGGTTAAGAGAAAAGGCGCGGCTTTTTGCCGCGCCTTTCTTTCATGGATATAAGAAGCGACATAGATAGGGAAAAGAATGTAGTATAGTTTGCTTTTCGTCTCCTTGACTGAATTTTCTTGTTTTTATAGAAAAATAGAGAGAAAAGAAAAATCCCCACGGCATTCAAACTGCCGTGGGGATTTTTTACATGGGGCTTATTCCAGCTCCATGTGACGAGAAAGAAGGTAAGTGGTGAGAAAGTATTTAGCCACTGCAAATATAACAGCCAAGAGCAAGAAAACACCAATGGCCAGATTGATGTAGCCCACATATTCCGGAACCATTTCCGTAGGAACGCCGTTAGAAAATCGTTGGCCGATGTCCTCAACCCAGCCGGTGCTGGCATAGGCGATGAGCCAGAGAATCCGGCTTTCAACAATGGCGAAAACAAACAAGGTACCGATACCCGCCAAGACCTTCCACCTGCGGCAGAAGGGGAGATGGGCCACTGCGGAAGCACTGTAGAGGGACAAGACCATACCAAAGATGGAAGCCAGACCGCATCCGATGAGAAGGATGATGGTCAAAATAACATTATTTTCCCACCATGCTTTGAGAAGATCCATGACTTGGGGCAGAAGAATCTCCTGGGTGAAGATGCCGCCATGGATTTGCAGCAGCAGAAGGAAGGAAAGGACCATGACAATGATGGTGATCAGGCACCAGATGACCGAGACGAAGAGCCGGGCCAGTACCTGCTGATGGACGGTAGCGGGAAGGGTCATATTGAGATAGCCCTCCCGGCCATAAACCCGTTTGTTAAAGGCGCCAAGTATGCTCATGAGCATGATGACAATGGCGGCGACGATAACGGCAAAGACGCAGATGGAAGCAATATATCCTACTACTTCTAGCTGGGGCAGGTCGACCATCCAGGTGAGAAGGGTGCTGATTATGAGGGCGCAGTAAATCCCTAAAAACTCACGGTAGGTGGATTTAAACTCATATTTCATCAATCTACCTAGCATTTGAATACCTCCCTAAAGAGCTGATCCACTGATTTATGGGTTTTCTCCCGCAGGGCATCGATTTCATCGCAAAGCATGACCTGCCCCTGTTTCAGGAAGATGACGGTGTCAAAAATACGCTCTACATCGCTGATCAGATGGGTAGAGATGATGACGGAGCTATCTTCACTGTAGTTTTTCAGCACCGTATCCAGGATGAAATCCCTAGCGGCAGGGTCAACGCCGCCCAGAGGCTCGTCGAGAATGTATAAGTGGGCATCTCTGGACATCACCAGGCAAAGCTGGAACTTGTCGATCATACCCTTGGACATGGATTTAATCTTCTGCTCGGAATTCAGCCCCAGGCGCTCTAGCATCTGGAAGGATTTCGAGGCGTTAAAATCCCGATACATATCGCTGAAAAGATAGATGGCGTCTTTGGCCCGCATCCAATCGGCAAAATAGTTCCGATCAGGCAGATAGGAGACCAGTGCTTTGGTGGAAGCGCCAATGGTCTGACCGTCAATCTGAACATCGCCCCGATAATTGGTGATGAGCCCGGTCAATATTTTGATGAGTGTGGTTTTGCCGCTGCCGTTAGGTCCCAGAAGGCCGATGATTTGTCCTTTGGGCAGGGTCAGATTTACATCTTTGAGGGCGGCAAAGGAACCGTAATTTTTGGATAGATTTTTGATGGTTGCCGCTGGCATATTCTTGTCATTCATTCTCCTCGTCCTCCTTTTCTAATCTTTCTTCTAGTTTTTCCAGCAGCTGCTGTTTGGTAAAACCTAAGTTCCGCATCTGCTGAATAAAGCTTTCAATCTGCGCTCCGGCAAGCTCTGTTCTGGTCATTTCAATCAACTCCCCGTCATTGGTAATGAATCTGCCCGCTGTGCGTTCGCTGTAGACCAAGCCATCCCGTTCCAGCTCAGAGAGGGCCCGTTGGGCCGTGTTGGGATTCACCGCATAGGTTTGCGCCAGATCCCGAACGGACGGCAGTCGCTGTCCCGGCAAAAGCTCGCCGGAGACAATTCGCCGCTTGATACTTTCAATCAGCTGCAAATAGATCGGTATATTTGGATTAAAGGTTTCCGTCAAAAGAATGACCTCCTTTCCCTTTATGTATTATTGTATTAAGCATCTAATACAATAATACAATGTTTTAGGGATTTGTCAAGGCCTTTTTCAAAAAAAAATACCGGCAGTGGGTGAACACTGCCGGCAGGAAACAGGAAATTATCCCAAACTGTCAAGAATTTCTTTTCCGAAGCGCTTTTTGAGGATGGAAACGGCTTTTTTTTCGATCCGGCTGACATAGGAGCGGGAGATCCCCAGCTTTTTTGCAACCTCCCGCTGGGTCAGAGGGATTCTATTGCATAGGCCATATCTCATAACGATGATCTGCTTTTCTCTCTCATCCAGGGATTCGCCGATATACCTATAAAGCTTTTCGGATTTTAGCTTTAAATCAATGCTGTCGAATACACTGGCGTCATCGGAGACAATATCCATGAGGGTCAGGCTGTTGCCGTCCTTGTCGGTATCAATGGGATCGCTGATGTAGACATCCTGAGCGGATTTCTTTAGGTTGCGAAAGTGCATCAGGATTTCATTTGCTATCCTCTCTTTGAGGGAACAGGGAGGGAAATAGCTGAAGGCATTGGCCATCCCAAAGAATCTGGTCAAACAAATCCATGATTAGCTCTTTTTTTTCTTCGATGGATAGTGAAGCAAGACAACCTTCCAGAGAGAGCAGAGCGGCAGGGGAAGGGCAAGGCTGCAAATCGCGGGTACTGGGTGAGACAGATGTTTGAGAGGAAATTGTGCGCTGGTATTGCCGCAAACACTGTAAGAGTGTGGGGACATCCGCTTTCGTTGTAATGACCGCCTTCCATACAGCGGCGTCCAGGAGAAGCCCAGTGCCGTTTTTACACGGGCACCCAGAGATACCTTCCCGTTCTTTCCGCCGGCAAAGGTAGTAGAAGACAGCCTGGCCTTCCGAAGTATACCGGCCGGTTTTTTTGGCGCGGAGAAGGGTACCGCAGTGCCCGCAGGTAACAATTCCGGACAGGAGAGGCGGAGGAGAAGGGGAAGAAGCATTGCCGCGGGGAGCATGGGCGAGCAGACGCTGGACCTTGACCCAATCTTTGCCTGCAATGAGGGCGGGGTGCTGTCCGGGGGCAACAATCCAGTCTCGGGGCGGACGAATTTGATGAGGACAGCCTTTGACTTGCAGAGTTTTATTGTATACCATCAGGCCATTTTCACCATCATAGAAGGCGGATTCTCCCCATATCCGAGCGCCTAAACTGGAAAAGTAGCGGAAGGTATCTTCATCAGCGGCAGCATAGACAGGATTGGTCAATATCTGGCGCAGGGCAAACCGGCGCAGTGGCTTTCCATTTTTGCTCTGTATCTTATCAAGGCGCATTTTATCTTCCAACTGGGTCAAGCTCTTGCAGGAAAGATATCCCCTATAGACGGCTTTCACAATATCCAGTTGGCTGTCTATCGGCACCAGACGGTAGAATTTACGATTTTTGCCATCCTTGCCTTGGTGTTCCACCATTTGGGAGGAAAATCCGGTAGGGGGGATGCCTCCTAGCCAGCGCCCGGATTTGGCTAGCTCCAGCATATTATCCCGGATGCGTTCGGCAATGGTCTCCCGCTCCAGCTGGGAGAAGACAGATGCAATATACATCATGGCGCGGCCCAGAGGGGAAGAGGTGTCAAACTGTTCCTTGATGGATACAAAAGAAATGGAGAGACGGCTCAGCTCCTCAATTAGACGAGCAAAATCCCCGATGTTGCGGCTGACCCGATCCAGCCGGTAGCAAACAATGGTGGTAAATTTGTGCCTTCTCGCGTCCTCCATCATAGCGAGGAATTGAGGCCGCCTGGTATTTCTACCGGAAAAACCCTCGTCCTCGTAGATCAAGAGATCCTGTGGGTCTACCTCCAAGTGAAGACGGCAGTATTGACGGCACATTTCCACCTGATTTTCCACACTGTCCCCCTGTCCGGTAAATTTGGATTTTCTTGAATAGATGGCCACCGCCGGCCGGCCCATCCAATCGCCCCCTTTCCCCTTATGTTATGCATCATGGCTTGGACGGCATGCGCAGGAGAACAAGCGCATAGAATCAAAAGGGAGGGGAGAGGATCATTGTGGAAGTAAAAGTAAAGATTCTGGGGCAGGAAAAGGGGGAAGAAAATCTAAGTAAGTCATTGGCCCGCTGGCACGGAAAAATCATCCTGAAAAGGATAGAAAAAGCGGAGCTGACCCGAACAGAGAAAATGGATTTGCTCCAGGAGATGATCGATCTGCTAGAAAAAAAGCCACCGTTAGAATAACACTCATTTCAGCCTAAAAAGAAAAGCCCTGCTTTTGCAGGGCTTTCTCGCTTAAGGTTATGTTTTATTTTAGGAATCCTTCAATGATTTTAGCTTCGGCTTCCTGTTCTGTCAGGCCAAGGGTCATGAGCTTGGTGATCTGCTCTCCTGCGATCTTGCCGATAGCAGCTTCATGAATCAGAGCAGCGTCCACATGGTTGGCGGTCAGCTCTGGGATGGCGCTGACCACGCCGTTGTCCATGATGATGGCGTCGCACTCAGAATGACCGGTACAAGCACAGTTGCCATAGATCCGGGAACGGAAGACCTGATGAGATTTACCTCTGGCTACCGACCGGGAGATCAGGTCCACGCCGGAACCGTCTCCGTTGAGCTCCACCTCAAAATCGGTCTCGGCGGTCTGGTCGCCATGGGTCATGATCTTTTCCTTAATGACCAGACGGCTGTCAGCGTCAAGTTTTGCCCGGGTGACACGGCGGGTGGAATCCACCCCCTTGATCTGGACAGTGTCCATCTCCATGACGGCACCTTCGGCCAGTTCAGCATAGGTCTGGGGATTGATGATCCGTTTGCCAGTGCCCTCGCCAATGCCGATATGTTTTTCCAGATAGCGCACATGGGCCCCTTTTTGAA
The DNA here is from genome assembly GCF_965361945.1 of Zongyangia sp. NCBI lineage: Bacteria > Bacillati > Bacillota > Clostridia > Eubacteriales > Oscillospiraceae > Zongyangia > Zongyangia sp. Next base: position 27,115 of record NZ_CBDTOK010000070.1, read on the forward strand.
GGAAAAAGCGGTGAATGCCGTTATGCTGGGAAGCTTCTTCCCCTTCGGTATGGACGCCGCATCCCGCCACAATGGTGACATCAGCGTTTTCCCCTACATAGAAATCGTTATAGACCAGATCATCCACATTGCTGTGGGTGATGCAGGCGGGGATATAGACATTTTCATCGTGAGTTCCGGGCTTGATGAGAATATCAATCCCCGGCTTGCCCAGTTTGGATTTGATCTCAATGTTTTCGGTGGATTGGCGGCCGGCACAGCCGCTGTCTTCCCGGATATTGTAAGCGCCGTTGGGCTTATCAAACAGATCGGAAACCAGCCCAAGGAGTTCTTTGGTAATCGTATTCATACAGTTTGCGCCTCCTCCTGTTTGGGGCAGAATTGGCATCTGCTGTCCCCGGAAAGCAGGGTGGGAAGAATCTCATCCCGCGGTCCGTGGGCGGTGATTTCGCCGTCAGCCAGGACGACGATTTCATCAGCGATGTTGAGAATCCGCTCCTGATGGGAAATAATGATGATGGAGCCTTGAATTTCTCGACGGAGCTTTTTAAAGACGTCGATGAGGTTGTTAAAGCTCCACAAATCGATGCCGGCTTCTGGTTCATCGAAGATGGTAAGACGGGTTTTGCGGGCCATCACCATGGCAATTTCGATCCGCTTGATTTCGCCGCCGGAGAGGCTGTCGTTGATCTCACGGTCAATATAATCCTTGGCGCACAGCCCTACATCCCGTAGGTAGTTGCACAGCTGCTCTTCGCTGAGTTTTCCGCCAGCGGCCAGCTCAATAATATCCCGCACCGTAATCCCTTTAAAGCGGACCGGCTGCTGGAAAGCGAAACTAATACCGGCCTTTGCCCGCTCGGTAATATCCATTTGGGTGATATCTTTTCCATCAAAAAGGATACTGCCGGAGGAGGGCTGATAGATGCCGGCAATCACCTTGGCAAGGGTGGATTTTCCACCGCCGTTGGGACCGGTGATAACGATGAACTGACCGTCTTTAACGGTTAAATTCACATTCTTGAGGATTTCTTTTTCCCCAGGAATATCCATGGAAATATTTTTCAGTTCCAGCATTTTTGATTTCTCCTATTTTTGGTTGTATGGGATGAATTTGACGAACATGTGAATATCTTGTGTTTTTATTATACCACGAAAATACAAAAATCAAGATAGTTTGTCTTTTTTTTAACGGTTTGTACACAATTTTAGTATACAAAGGACAAAATACGTGGAATTGGGAGGATAGCTTTTTCTATACAACGTGCCGCATAGGTGGCAAAGCGGGTTCCCTTGGTATAGTCAAAGGTAGAGACTGCCTTAATGAGTCCAATGGTGCCGATAGAAATCAGGTCATCCTGATCCTTGTAGTTGGCGTAGTACTTTTTGATAATGTGGGCAACCAGCCGCAGATTGTGTTCAATGAGCTGATTGCGTGCCTCGGTATCTCCCTGTTTGATTCGCTCAAGGCATTGCTGTTCCTCCTTGGCGGAAAGAGGCTTGGGAAAGGTACCATTGCCGGTGATATGTAAGGCAAAATAAAGAAGGTTGCACAAAGCGAAACAAATCAGGAAAGAATACATAAAACTACCCCATTTCTATTGCTTGATGGTGAAAAAGAACGGATTTCCTTGTATGGGGAAAACAAATGCAACAAGGGCCATAAAGTAACATATGTGCGGACGAAGAATTTTGTGCGTGTCCCGGAAGAAGGAGAAAATTCAGGGGTAAAGCAAAGATAAAAAGCCGGAAATCGCTTGAAAAGGCAAAAAGAAACAGGACGGTATCTGCCGTCCTGTTCAGTCGAATCGCGAAAATTTTTATCTGACTATTATCCGCTCAATAATAACAACCCCAGATCAATCTAAGGCTGACACCGTAATATCAGCTGTCTGTGCCTGGGTCAGGGAGAGAAGGTCCTCCACCCCAAGCTCAATTTGATAGCCGATTTTCCCCCCGCTGACGATGATGGTGGAAAGATTTTGGCAGGAGGCGTCAATCACGGTGGGATAGGCCCTTTTCATCCCAATGGGGGAGCAGCCCCCCCGAATATAGCCGGTGACCTGTAGGAGATCCTTGACATGGATCATCTCCACCGATTTTTCACCAACTGCCCTGGCAGCGGCTTTCAGATTGAGTTCCTTTGCCACAGGAATCACAAAAACATAATAATTGCGCCCGGATCCCTTGGTTACCAAAGTTTTGTAGACCTGCTCTAAGGGCTGGCCCATTTTTTCAGCCACGGCAATGCCATCAATCTTTCCGTCGCTGTGGTCATAGGTGTATTCCTGATGTGGAATATGGGCTTTATCCAAAATTCGCATGACATTGGTTTTATTGCCTGCCAAAGAAATTCCTCCCATTCTTGTTGGTTATTTTGATTATAACCACTTATTTTTTTTGAATAGAATGATACAAGAAATGATAATGATTCCACTCACGCCGATGACAATGGGATAACCTAACATCCAGTGATATTCCGGCATGTCAAAATTCATGCCGTACCATCCGGCAACTAAACTGAGCGGAGAAAAAATAGCGGTAATCACGGTGAAGAGCTTCATGAGGCTATTGAGATTAATATCTACTTGGGCTTGATAAGCTTCTCTAACTTGGGTGACATAGTCCCGCAAATTGCATACATTGGCATCTAAGCGGTCAACCCGTCCCGAAAGAATATGGACAAAACGCAGGTCACGCTTGTCAAGCAGTCCATTGAGATTTTCTTCCATAACGTCAAAGAGGCTGGCAAGCTGTTCGTAATAACGACGAAGTTTCATCAGCTTTTTACGCAACAAAACAATTTCCTTGATACAACTTTGTTTCTTTGAAGTAATAAGCGCCTCTTCTAAATCAGAGATTTCCTGCTCTAAATCTTCCAATTGAGAAAAATCTTCTCTTGTCAGCCGGTCAAAAAAAGTAAGCAATAACTTTTGCACAGATGCAGTTTCTGTTGGAGCTTCATCTAAAATATTATCTAAGAGAGGATTATCATCGCTTGCAAAAACCAAAAAATGAGGAGCAAAATAGATAATTGTGCGATTCATGGGTGCGGTTAGATCAGAAAAATCAGGGACGTTTAGGCAAAAGTAGTCAAAACCATTATGGCTCTCTAACTTAGAAGGACCGCTTTTAGCGTATTCCTGAATAATACGATCAGGAATACCAAGATGGCTACCATAAACCGTTAATTCTTTTAATGTGAGCCGATAAAGGATGTCACCGTTTTGTTGTGGGGAAGGCGGGAAAGCGTCCGCGTCTTTCGCGGTAAAATAGGAAATCATAATGACATCATTCCTTTCAGCCTTATATTGTAGCACGGTAGCTTATCCAGAACAAGTCAATAAAAAGGAGCCTTTGACCTCGGTCAAAGGCTCCTTTAATTTGGTTGCAATTAGAAAGCAGTTCTATAGATTTCAGCAATTTCTTCCACAGAGGTGGGACGGGGATTACCAGGAGTGCAGCCGTCAGCCAAAGCGGCCTCTGACAGGCGAGGAATATCCTCTTCCTTCACACCGATTTCGTGGAGAGTCTGGGGAATGCCCACATCTTTGGAGAGCTGGATGACCGCGTCGATGGCAGCTTGACGATATTCATCCTGGCTCATCTCGTCAACGCCCTGGACACCCATGACACGGGCGATTTCACGGAATTTTTCTCCGGTATAAGGAGCATTATACTTCATGACATAGGGCAGAAGTACGGCGTTGGCAATACCATGAGGAGTGTCATAAACACCGCCCAGCTGATGGGCCATGGAGTGAACAATACCCAGTCCGCAGTTGGAGAAAGCCATGCCAGTCATATACTGGCCGATGGACATGTCAAAGCGGCCGTCAGGATCATTTTCAACAGCCTTGCGCAGGCTTCTGGCGATCAGCTCAATGGCTTTCAGGTTGAGGGTATCGGTCAGCTCCCAAGCGCCGTTGGCAGTATAACCTTCGATGGCATGGGTCAAAGCATCCATACCGGTGTTGGCAGTCAAAGACTTGGGCATGGAGGACATCATCTCAGCATCAACAATGGCCACCACTGGAATATCATGAGGATCGACACAGGGGAATTTTACCTGACGCTCCTCATCGGTGATAACGTAGTTCATGGTCACCTCTGCCGCAGTACCAGCGGTGGTGGGGATGGCAATGATGGGAACGGATTTATTCTTGGTGGGGGAGACACCGGCCAAGCTCTTTACATCGGCAAACTCCGGGTTATTGATGATGATACCGATCGCCTTAGCGGTATCCATAGAAGAACCGCCGCCGATGGCAACGATAAAGTCGGCACCGCTCTTTTTATAAGCTTCCACACCGTTTTGTACGTTTGCAACAGTGGGATTTTGTTTAATATCGCTGTAAATTTCATAGGGGAAGTTTTCTTTGTCCATCAAAGCGGTAACCTTCTGGGTAACACCGAACTTGATCAGGTCTTTATCGGAGCAAACAAACGCCTTCTGAAAGCCCCTGGATTTGATTTCATCCGGAAGCACAGAGATGGCGCCTGGTCCGAAGTGGGAGGTTTCGTTAAGAATCATCCTGTAAATTGCCATGATTGCACTCTCCTTTTTGTTGTAAGATAACTTGAAATAATAGTTTCATTATACTACAAAACCTGTCTGCTTCCTAGGCATATATTGTGAAATTTCAGCCCAAATTTTTGACAAAAATGAAACGGAAAGTTCTATTTGGAGGGATCTTTCTCCCCCTCGCCTTTGATGGCCTGCCAGTACCGGAAAGAGGCCTGCTCAGTTTTATTGTCCCCAAAGACATAGTAATGCTTGTCCTTGATGGGGTCGGGAAGGTACTGCTGGTCAAACCAGTGGTTTTTCCTCTCATGGGGATAGACGTAGCCAATAGCCCGTCCCATTTTCTGGGCACCGGAATAATGTCCATCTTTGAGATAAGCGGGAATTTCCCCAACGCCGCCCTGTTTAATATCGGACATGGCAGCGTCGATGGCCATCATGGCGGAGTTGGATTTGGGTGCGGTGGCCAGAAGAATGACCGCTTCTGACAGAGGAATCCGGGCTTCAGGGAGACCCAGCTGGAGAGCGGCATCCACGCAGGCTTTTACGATAGCAATGGCCTGGGGATAGGCAAGCCCTATATCCTCAGCAGCGGTAACCAGCATCCGGCGGCAGGGAGAGAGCAGGTCCCCTGCATTGAGCAGCCGGGCTAAGTAGTGGACGGCAGCGTCCGGATCAGAGCCTCGGATCGACTTCTGAAAAGCAGAAAGGATGTCATAGTGTTCATCAGCATCTCGGTCGTAGCGCATAGAACTGCGCTGGGAGATGGCTTTGGCGTCCTCTAAAGTGACTTTTCGTATTCCGTCCTCCTCCCGAGCGGAGAGAACGCACAGCTCCACGGCGTTGATGGATTTTCGCACATCTCCACCGCAGGATAGGCTGATGTGCTCCACCACCCCAGCCTCGATGTCAAGGCTCATAGAACGTTCTTGCTCCAGAAAAGAAAAAGCTCTGCGGATGGCATTCTCTACATCCAGGGGGGTCACAGGCTTAAATTCAAAGACGGTAGAACGGGATAGGATAGCGTTATAAACATAGAAATAGGGGTTTTCAGTGGTGGAGGAGATCAAGGTGATGGAACCATTTTCAATAAATTCCAGCAGGGTCTGCTGCTGCTTTTTATTTAGATACTGGATCTCATCTAAATAAAGCAGAATACCGTTTAACCCCTCCAATGTGCCGGTTTGGGCCACAATATCCTTGATGTCGGCGGTGGAAGCGGTGGTGCCGTTGAGCTTATAGAGCTTTTTTCCCGCGCTTTGGGCGATGATACGGGCCACGGTGGTTTTGCCTACGCCGGAAGGCCCGTAAAAGATCATGTTGGGGATTTCCCCCGACTCCACGATACGCCGGAGCACCGCGCCTTTTGCAACCAGATGCTGTTGGCCCACCACCTCATCCAAGTTTTTGGGACGCATCCGGTCCGCCAGAGGTGCGCTCATAGTTTTCTCTCCTCTCCCTGGGGATGATAGAAAGAAACGGGAATCCTGCGGATCCCCGTTTCTGGAAGTTTTTTTCTCAAATTAGCCGTTGGGAAGCAGGTATTTGAGGGCTTTGTCAATGGACTGATCCCAGAAATCCCAGCCGTGCACGCCGGGCCACTCCTCATAGTGGTAGTTGATGCCGAGCTCCTCCATCTTCCTTCTAAACTCTACATTGTAGGGATAGAGGAAGTCCTCCGTACCGCAGCTGGCGTAGATGGGGATCTCCTTGGCCTGGGGCAGTTTGGCATAGTTTTCTGCAATGGCATACAGGTCGTCTTCGGGACCGACCTCCACCTTTTCGCCGAATACACCGGTGATATCGGGATAGGGGAAGAGCTTCCGGCTTTCCTCGTTGAGCATGGAATGCTTCAGATCCACAGCAGAAGAAAATGCTGCCGCGCCGCCATAATTTTCCGGGTTGCGCATGAGCATCTTCAGCGCGCCGTAGCCGCCCATGGAGCAGCCTGCAATAAAGGTATCTTTGGGATCGGCAGAGATGCCGAACATGGCCTTCATCAGACGGGGCAATTCCTCAGAAATAAAGGTATAATAGGGCAGACCATACTTCATATCGGTATAGAAGCTGCGCTGAACCGAAGGCATGACAACACAAAGCTCATACTCCCGGGTATAGCGTTCCAACGCTGTGTAGCGGGACCACTCCAAAAAGTTGCCGGAAAGACCGTGGAGCAGGTAGAGCACCCGAATAGGTTTTCCGGGACGTTTACGGATGCGGTCATGGGGAAGGATGATGGCAAGGTCGGTATCCATATGCATCACTTCAGATTTGATGCAGCCTTTTAAAAATGCCATAGAAAGACCTCCTTTTCTTTATCAGGGAGCATAAAGCGCCCGATTATCCATAGTAATCGATGATATCGCCCTCGTATTCCACATGGTACTCCATGTCGCCTGAACCACCAGGCTGGCCAAAGTGAAGAACACCATACATGATGCCATTTTTGATGTAGACGGCAGCACCCATATCGCTCATATAGTTAGCTGTCATGGAGGAATAGTGCCCGGCGCTGGATTTCCACATATTAAACAGCTGCTGGGCGGTCATGGTGTCGGTTTCAGCGATATTCTCCGCGAAATAGAGGAAATTGTAGCCTGCGGCCAAAGCAGCGGTTTCACCGGTGGTGCCATTGGGCCTGGTGTGTGAAAAGAGGCTGGACAGCTCCACACAGCGGGTATAAGCACTTTGACAGAGGGCAGCGCTGTAGTTATAAGCGGGAAGCCCCAAGCTGGCCCGCTCATTGTTGACCAGAGTGAACAACTGGGAAACAATGTCCGAATCACTGGAAGCAGCCGCTGCAGTAGACGGAGGGGCGGTGGTGGTTGTCTGAGGCGGCGCTGTTGTGGTTGTGGTCGTGGTCACGGTGGTCGTAGTCGTAGTGGTTACTGGTGTAGTCGTGGTCGTGATCGGTTTGGAAGTAGTGGTCACCGGCGTGGTGACATCGGAAGAAGACTCTTCCTGTTGGCCGCAGCCTGAAAAAAGCAGGCAAAGGCCAAGACACAGAGAAACAATGCGAACGGGAAACTTCATAGATTACCTCCAACCGCCCACTGGGGCAAAATCATCTCAATCAAGGGATACTTACCACAGCCCATTTTGCATGAATAGGCTATTTATTCATAGAGAGGATACTTAGCGCACAGGCCTTCCACCGTCTTGCGGATGTTATCAGCCTGGTTCTCAAAGTCGGTAGCAGCCAGATAGATCATGTCGGCGATGACCTTCATGTCTTCCTCCTTGAGGCCGCGGCTGGTAACGGCAGGAGTGCCGATACGGACGCCGCTGGTAACAAAGGGACTCTGGGGATCGTTGGGCACCGCATTCTTGTTGACGGTGATATACACTTCGTCCAGACGATGCTCTAACTCTTTGCCGGTGATATTCATGTTTTGCAGGTCCACCAGCATCAAATGGTTGTCGGTAGAACCAGAAACCAGATGGAAGCCATGCTCAATCAGTCCATCTGCCAGAGCACGGGCATTGCGCACGACCTGTTGCTGATAGGCTTTGAATTCTGGCTTTAAGGCTTCGCCGAAGCACACAGCTTTAGAGGCGATGATGTGCATGAGGGGACCGCCCTGGAGTCCGGGAAAGATGGCCTTATTGATCTTCTTGGCAAGCTCTTCATCATTGGTGAGGATGAGGCCGCCGCGGGGGCCGCGCAGGGTTTTATGGGTGGTCGTGGTGGTCACGTCAGCATAGGGCACAGGGGACTGATGGAGTCCGGCGGCCACCAGGCCAGCGATATGGGCCATATCCACCATCAAATAAGCGCCGCATTCCTTAGCGATCTGGCTGAAGCGCTCAAAGTCAATAAAGCGAGGATAAGCGCTGGCACCTGCCACGATCAATTTGGGCCGATGCTCCAAAGCCAGGCGGCGGACTTCTTCGTAATCGATCATCTGGGTTTCCGGAGAAACGCCATAGGAAACAAATTTATAATATTTACCGGAGATATTAACAGGAGAACCATGGGTCAGATGGCCACCATCAGCTAGGCTCATGCCTAGTACAGTGTCACCGGGGTTTAACAGGGCGAAATAGACAGCCTCATTGGCCTGGGCGCCAGAATGGGGCTGCACATTGGCAAATTTTGCGCCAAAAAGTTTGCAGGCCCGATCAATGGCAATGCGCTCCACATCGTCTACATAGACACAGCCGCCATAATACCGTTTACCAGGATAACCCTCTGCGTATTTGTTGGTGAGCACGCTGCCCATAGCGGCCATGACAGCCGGGGAAACAATATTTTCTGAAGCGATCAGCTCCAGGTTGCGGCGCTGACGCATCAGCTCGTTAGACATCGCTTTTCCTACTTCCGGATCGGAAGCAGAGACAAACCCGATGGTATCCATCATATTGTTGTACATGTTTTCTCTCCTCTCATTCTTCGAAGCTCGGTCTTGTTTCATTATAGTATGCTTTTTCCGCGATTTCAACAGATTCCGGGAGAATCAGCCGGAAAAGGCGACAAAAATACGAGGGATTAGTGCAGAGGAATCAAAGGACATGGGCGGGATATCGGGGAAATAAAGGGCCATCCGCAGTGCATAAATGAGGATAAAAACCGTAGCGAAGAAAATCCAGATCTGCTTTTTACGAAAGAGATAGGTGCGCCCCCACAAAAGGCAAAAAAAGAATCCGGCAGCATAAATGGCCACTAAATAAACACAAGGATTGGCCTTCCAAGCGCGGGCAAAATCCAGATGGAGAAGATGATATGCTCCGCGGGTAACACCGCATCCAGGACAAGGGATGCCAGTGACAGCATAGAAAGGGCACCGGTAGAAGGAGGGCAGGATCAACAGGAGAATGGCTGCCGCTATGATGATGAGCAGCGCTGTTAAAAGACGCCGGGGAAGGGGCTGGCTGTCGATCTTCATAATTTTCTCCTTTCCAGCAAATGAGAAACTCCCCCATCATGGGGGAGCAGATAGTGTCAATCAAAGAGCATGGGCTTATTATGAACCCTTACACTAAGTGCCATGCCAATGGCCATATAGGTGATGAGCACCGAGGTGCCGCCATTACTGAAAAAGGGCAAAGTGACGCCGATGACCGGAAGGATGTTAAGGCACATGCCGATATTCAGAATGCATTGGAAAGCGATCATGGCGAAGACCCCCACACAAATAAAGGAGCCTAAATCGTCCTTGGAATAGCGGGAAATACGCAATAGCCGGACACAGACACCGGTGAGGATGAGGATAGCCGCGATACATCCAAGAAAGCCCAGGGCTTCACCCAAAAAGGCGAAGATAAAGTCGTTGTGCATTTCGGGAATCTGGCGGTACTCGTCTGCAAAAAGCCCCTTGCCGGTGAGCTGGCCTGAGCCGATGGAAATGCGCCCTACATACTGCTGCCAACCAATATTTTTAATATAATCGGGATTATCTGGATTAAACAGATAGAGGATGCGCAGCTTCTGATCATTGTTTAAGACAAAAAACCAAGCAACAGGGGCAGCGACCAAAACAGCGCCAAAGGCTGCCGCAATATATTTCCAGGAAAGGCCGGCGGCAAACATCATAGAAATAAAGATAAATATAAAGATGAGAGCGGTTCCGTCGTCACCCTGCAAATGGATGAGAAAAGCGGGAATTGCCCCATGGATACACAAAAGGATAACATTGCGCAGGCTATTGATCTGAGGCCGTACAAGGGAAAGATGATAGGAAAAGGTCAAAATAAAAGAAAGCTTTAGCAACTCTGAGGGTTGGAAGCTCATGCCGAACGGCAGCTGGATCCAGGCAATGTCATCGGCGCCTTCCCGTCCGGTACCGATGAAGAAGACAAGAAAAACCAGGGCCAAAGCAATAGGAGCGTGGACCTTCCACATTTTGGCCATAAAGTGATAGTCGATTTTTGATATAATGACAGCGGCAATGAGACCAGCCCCTGTGGCCAGGGTTTGGACCAGCATCCCCCGTAATGTACCATAAAACGCATTATTGTAAGAAGCTAGCAATAAAAGCCCCATACAGGAGGCCATCATACAAAAAAGAAGCAGGAGCTTGTCCGTGCTTTTTATATAATCGCCGATTGCGGCGAGAATTTTTTTCATTGGCTTCACCTGCCTAGAAACATTGTAACCGATCTAGAGGAAAAATTTATGGATAAGATATGAATTTACAATCTTCTCCACATATTTTATAAATAAACACTGGAATCGTTAAAGTAAGTCTTATTATAGCGCCCATCAAAGCCAAGTGCAATAAATCTGAGAAACAATCATGGGAATGAATCTTTTCGGAAAAGGGTTCTTATGGTATAATGATAACCAAATTACACTGTGGAAATTGTCCGGCTATATTCTGTGGGAAGAAAAAAGAAAGTGATGCCGGGCAAGAAAGTTAAAAAGCAAGCAGAAAGAGGTGGGGAGTATGCTATCTGATATCGAGATTGCACAGGCGTGCAAGATGCAGACCATTGACAAAATCGCGGAAAAGCTGGGTCTTCATGAGGAAGAATTGGAGCCTTACGGAAGGTATAAAGCTAAAATTTCCGACGATGCCCTTTCACGTTTTTCAAAACGGCCTGATGGAAAGCTGGTTTTGGTGACCGCCATCAACCCAACCCCTGCGGGAGAGGGGAAAACGACCACCACGGTAGGATTGGGACAGGCCATGGAGAAAATCGGGAAAAAAGCGGTGATTGCCCTGCGGGAACCCTCCCTGGGTCCGGTGTTCGGCATCAAGGGAGGAGCTGCCGGCGGCGGTTATGCTCAGGTGGTGCCCATGGAGGACATCAACCTCCATTTTACCGGGGATATGCACGCTATTACGGCGGCCAACAATCTCCTGTGCGCCATCATTGACAATCACATGCAGCAGGGCAACGAGCTGGGCATTGATCCCCGCCGGATCTTATTTAAACGCTGTATGGATATGAATGACCGGGCGTTGCGCAATTGCATTGTGGGACTGGGGGGAAAGGTTAACGGCGTTCCCCGTGAAGATCATTTCCAGATTACGGTGGCCAGCGAGATCATGGCCATTTTATGCCTTGCCACCGACCTTGCCGATCTCAAGGAGAGGCTGGGCAACATCCTCGTGGCCTATAGTTATGATGGTACTCCGGTATACGCCAGACAGCTGCAGGTTGCCGGTTCCATGGCGGCGCTGTTAAAGGACGCGCTGAAACCCAACCTGGTACAGACGCTGGAGAATACACCGGCCCTCATGCACGGCGGCCCCTTTGCCAACATCGCTCATGGCTGCAATTCTATCAGAGCGACCAAACTGGCCCTAAAGCTGGCGGATTACTGTATTACCGAGGCGGGCTTCGGCTCCGACCTGGGCGCGGAGAAGTTTTTGGATATCAAGTGCCGTTACGGCGGTCTGACACCTGCCTGTATTGTCATTGTCGCTACCATGCGGGCGCTAAAATATAACGCTGGCGTTCCCAAGGCAGAGACCTCCATCCCGAATCCAGAAGCTCTTCGTAAGGGCATGGTCAATCTGGAAGCCCATGTGGCCAACATGAAGAGCTATGGAGTGCCGGTTGTGGTTGCCATCAATCGGTTCCTCACCGATTCTGACGAGGAGATTGCCATACTCTCTGATTTCTGCGAGAAAAATGGGGTGGAATTTGCCCTTTCCGAAGTCTTTGCCAAAGGCGGTGAAGGCGGCATTGCCCTGGCGGAAAAGGTGGTAGCTGCCTGCGAGAAGGAGAATCATTTCCACTTCCTTTACGATACGAATCTGCCCATTAAGGAAAAAATTGAGTCCATTGCTAAGAATATCTACGGCGCAGATGGCGTGAATTATACGGCCCAGGCGGAAAAAAACATCAAAGAAATTGAGAGCTTGGGTTTTGCCGGCCTTCCGATCTGCGTAGCCAAGACCCAGTACTCCCTGTCCGATGACCCGGCAAAACTAGGCCGTCCTACGGGATTTTCTATCACCGTCAGGGAAGCAAGGGTGTCCGCAGGAGCGGGATTTATCGTAGTGCTGACTGGGGATATTATGACCATGCCAGGCCTTCCCAAAGCACCGGCGGCCTGTAAAATTGATATTTCCCCAGAGGGGAACATTTCTGGACTTTTCTAAGAGAAAGGCATTTTGCTATGAAACAGTTGATTTCCCACAGCTCTGAAGAGACGGAGCGGATTGCCGAGCAATTCGCCAAAAAGCTCCGTCCCGGGGACGTCGTTGCCTATGAGGGGGGACTGGGCGCGGGTAAGACCGCGTTTACCCGGGGCCTTGCACAAGGTTTAGGCATCAGGGAAGAGGTATCCAGCCCTACATTTGCCCTTGTCAACGAGTACCGAGGGGAACACACCCTCTACCACTTTGACATGTACCGGGTGGAGACATATGATGACCTGTACTCCACAGGATTCTTTGACTATTTAGATGGGGAAGGGATTCTGGCCATCGAGTGGAGTGAAAATATCTATGGCGCCTTACCGGAAGGCACCATCACTGTATCCATCCGGACAATAGGGGAGAACGACCGGGAAATTACCATCGAAGGAGACGACCGCTTTTGAAGATACTAGCCATTGAATCATCGGCCGGCAGCGCCAGCGCCGCCATTGTGGAAGAGGAAAAGGTCCTGGGGGAGTTTTTTACCAACACTCGGTTGACCCACTCCCAAACCTTGATGCCTATGGTGGAGTCTTTGCTCCGGTGTACCGCCATCTCCCTGGATGATATTGACGCTTTCGCCGCTGCAGTAGGACCTGGTTCCTTTACAGGGCTTCGCATCGGTGTGGCTGCCGTCAAGGGCTTGGCAAGAGCAAAGGAAAAACCCTGCATCCCGGTGTCTACCTTAGAGGCTATGGCCTACCATGTTCCGCTGTGGGACGGCGTTGTCTGCGGAGTGATGGACGCCCGGTGCAAGCAGGTGTACACGGCCCTTTTTGCTGTGGAAAACCAGCAGATCAAACGTTTGACGCCGGATGAGGCCATCTCTTTGGAAGAGCTGAAAGGCAGGCTGGCAGCGGTGAAAAAAAAGGTGATTTTGGTTGGAGACGGGGCCCAGCTGTGCTATAATGAATGTAAGGATCTTCCTGGCGTCTGCCTTGCCAGCCCCCAGATGAGGTTCCAGAGGGCTGCCGGGGTAGGAATGCGTGCCTTGGAGCTTGCCCAGGAAGGGCGTAAGGTTACGCCCCAGGAGCTTTCTGTCACCTATCTGCGCCTGCCCCAGGCGGAGCGGGAGCTGAAGAAGAAACAGGCGGCGGGACAAAATAAATCATGCCAGGAATAGGGTAGAGGAGGATAAAAATGAGCGTAAAACCACTCATCATGGACCATCCATTAATTCAGCACAAAATTTCACTGCTCAGGGATAAAAACACCGGATCCAAGGAGTTCCGGGAGATGATTGCCGAGATCACCATGTTGATGTGCTACGAGGCAACACGGGATCTGCCTACAAAAGAAGTAGAGATAGAGACCCCCATTGCCATTGCCAAGACCAAGGTGCTGGCGGGGAGAAAGCTTGCCTTTGTTCCTATCCTGCGGGCAGGCATCGGCATGGTAGACGGCGCATTGGAGCTGGTGCCGGCGGCCAAGGTAGGCCACATTGGCCTTTATCGTGATCCAGAGACCCATAAACCGGTGGAATACTATTGCAAGCTGCCGGCGGATATCGGGGAACGGGAGGTCATTGTTATTGATCCCATGCTTGCCACCGGAGGTTCTGCTGTGGATGCGATTCAGATGATTAAGCGTCGCGGTGCCAAGAATATCAAATTTATGTGCATTATTGCGGCACCAGAAGGACTTGCCGCCCTTACTGAGGCACATCCTGACGTACAGATTTACTGCGGGGCCCTGGATGACCATCTCAACGAAAACAAATACATTGTTCCAGGCCTGGGAGATGCGGGTGACCGCATTTTCGGCACAAAATAAATGACAAACACAAAAAAGCCGGTGGATTTATCCACCGGCTTTTTTGTGTTTTTTCACTTTTTTGTTGTAAAATAACGACGTTAGGCGTATTCTAATTAAAGATAAGATTGTCTGTTATTGGAGGACACATAAGGGTATTTGTGGAGATTTGAAAGACTATTTTCTGCTGTAGGTGAATGACTATGAAAATCAAAGAAAAATGGAAACAAGAGATTCTGCGCTACCTGGCTATGCTGGTAGGATGTTTTTTCTACGCCCTATGCCTAGATCTATTTTTGGTACCCAACCACATTGTGGGGGGAGGCGTTACAGGAATTGCCACCCTGGGCAATATTCTTTTTCAGTGGAATGTGGGTATTGTCTCTATTCTCCTTAATATTCCCATTTTGCTGTTGGGACTAAAAACCCAGGGCCTCCCCTTTATCATCCGCTGTTTTATCACCAATACCATGCTGGGTATTTTTACCGATCTGCTGGCCTTTTTACCCTCGATCACCTATAATCCTTTGCTGGCGGCCATGTACGGCGGTCTGGCCCAGGGAATTGCCATCGGACTTTTCGTCCGATTTTCCATGTCCAGCGGCGGAACGGAACTGCTGGGCCGGGTTATCCACCATGGATTGCCCCAGATCGGCATTCCGGCCTGGATTGCCATTTTAGACGGTATGATCGTCCTTACCGGTGCTATTGTGATGAAAAATCCGGAAAATGTCCTTTACGCGTTGATCTTAATTTTTATCAGCACCAAGGTGAGCGACATGGTCCTCACCGGACTCAACCGGGCAAAACTGTGCTACATCATCACAGAGCATCCGGAGGAGGTGTCCCGCTGCCTGCTTGCCAACAGCCCCCGAGGTGTTACCAACCTGACGGGAAAGGGAATGTACTCAGGAACACCCCGAGGGGTCCTGCTTACCTGTGTCAAAAGCCACCAGCTCACCGAGATGAAAAGATTGGTACGTTCGGTGGATGAGGCGGCCTTTGTCATTGTGAGCGAGACTACGGAGGTTCGGGGAAAAGGTTTCGAAAGCATGGACGCGGATATTTGAAAAGCGGCGGGGGAAATTTTTCCCGCCGCTTTTGGATGATCTGTATGATAACATGGCAGAGGTGGTCAGTTTCGATCTGTTTTGGATGCGGGCGAAAATCTAGGACAAAGCAAAAGGCCCGGAGCGCGAAGTGGCTCTAGGCCTGTGCCGGTGGACAAAACGAAGAGAGTCGAATCTTTACAGTAATCTTTGAAGTGCTAGATTTTTTTGATAATGCAGATAAATCCAATACTCCCTACAGAATCGCTGCGTTTTCGGTATAGTCTGTGCCACACTGCCGCCGAAGCGGCAAACAGAGATTGTACAAATCATCCGCTGTGGCTTCCAGTCTGGCGAATCGGGCCGCCTGGGGGGAGCTTTCTCTTAGTTTGGCCAGGGAGGTGGAGAGAGGCAGGGCACAGGTTTTCCGGGCAGCAGCCAGAATTTCCTTACCCTTCCCATTCATCCCCAACACCCGGAGATAAGGTGGCGGGATTTTGCCATCTTCCCTTGTCAGCCCCGCCAATGCAGATAATACGATCCGCCGGATACGGGCATGGGAATAGCGTTTGGTTTTTACGAGGCTGTAAAGACCGTCCAGAGTAGTCGCGACGCGGACGGCCTGCTCAATCCGATATTCTAACCCTTCCGAAATGTCGGGAAGCCGGGCCAGCTCCTCTGTCGACATCCGGCGCAGCTGGCCTAGGGTGAGAAGCTCTGCGGCCTCTTGGGAGATGGGCATGAGACCGTTTTTTAGCGCCTGCTGGTAGAGAGAGAAGGCTTTTTCTGGAACAAAGCCTACCAGAGCGCTAACTTCCCCTTGGGAAAGGAAACCGCGCAGATAGGAGGCGCTGGCAAAAGAGCCGGAAGGATGCTTGCTGTCATGTTCGGCCCCGGCTCGCAGCGGGGAAACAGGACGCATTTTACTGTTTTGAGAGAGCAACTGCTTGCAGTATTCTATCCCCAGGATGTTATTGGGCTGCGAGAGAAGAGAGGCGGTTTCCAATCCAGCTAAATCCGCTACCGCTTTCTGCCTGGCAGAGGCAAAGGACAGCCCCTGGGCCAGGTGTTTGGACAGAGCTTTTCCAAATTCAGGAGATAGGAGGAGTTGGGCGCAGGCTGAGAGAGAAGCTGCATTTCCACACTCACTGCCAAAGGCCAGGGTATCCACACAGCCCAAAGCGGAGAGGGAAGCTACTCCACCGCAGGCAAAAATTTCAGCGGTGGCAAGGGCATAAGGGAGGGGCAGCTCCAAAACAAGGTCCACGCCACAGAGCAGGGCTGCCCGTGTACGGACCATCTTTTCTAATACAGCACACTCTCCCCGTTGGACAAAGTTGCCGCTCATAATGGCGACAACATGGGTGTATCCCGACTCCCGCAAGGTATGGCAGAGGTAGGCATGGCCATTGTGGAAGGGGTGAAATTCCGCAATGACAGCGGCAACTTTCATCTGAGAGGCCTCCTTATGTCCCTGTAGGGATGAAAAATGTAAAAGAAACGGATAAATCCCGAAAAAAACGGGGGAAACTGCATATTTATTCTTGTATTTTTGAACTTAATGTAATAATATATAAATATATGAGCCTGTGTCAAGAATGGCGGTGATTTTACCGCCGTTTCTTCATTTGGCAAGGGCGTTCCGGTGAGCCCGGAGTGAGTCTTGGAAGAAAGCCGGAATTTGCCGGCGCAAAATATGGAGGTTAGGATTACGTTATGAAGATTCTGGTTATCAATGCGGGCAGCTCATCGCTGAAATATCAGCTGATTGATATGGACGGCGAGCATGTGCTGGCAAAGGGCAACTGTGAGAGAATCGGTGTGGATGGACTGATTACCCATACCACCGCTGATGGCAAAAAAATCAAGATTGAGCGGGCATTTCCCTCCCATAAAGAGGCATTCCTGGCAGTCATTGAAATGTTGACCACCGGTGAGGGCAAGGTCATCAACGACATGAAGGAAATTTCCGCCATTGGCCATCGTGTTCTCCACGGCAGCGAGGTCTACAAGGTATCCACCAAGATTACCGATAAGGTAATTGAAGATATTGCGGCCTTTAAAGACCTGGGTCCTCTTCACAATCCGCCTCAAGCTGTTGCTATGAAGGCATGTCAGGATGTATTCGGCAAAGATACTCCCATGGTGGCCGTATTTGATACCTCTTTCCATCAGACCATGCCGGAAAAGGCATATATCTTCGGCATTCCCTATGAATACTATGAGAAATATCACATCCGCCGTTATGGTTTCCATGGCACCAGCCATCGCTATGTGAGCATGCGCTATGGCCAGATCAAAGGCAAGGTAGAAGGCACCAAAATTGTCACCTGTCATCTGGGCAATGGCTCTTCCATCACCGCCATCAAGGATGGAAAATGTATGGATACCTCCATGGGCTTTACCCCTCTGGATGGCATCATCATGGGCACCCGCTCCGGCGGTGTAGATCCTTCTGTGCTGACCTTCATTGCAGAAAAAGAGAACATCAGTCCTTCGGAAATGAGCGATTTGCTCAATAAGAAATCCGGCTTCCTGGGTATTTCTGGACTTTCTTCCGACGCCAGAGACCTTGTCAATGCTTCCCATGAGGGCAACCATCGGGCAAAACTGGCCTGTGACATTGTCCGCTATCAGATTAAGAAGTTCATCGGTGCTTACGCGGCGGCGATGGGCGGCCTGGATGCGGTTATCTTCACCGGCGGCATCGGAGAAAATTCCGGCGAGCTGAGAGAGGAAGTCTGCGAGGGCCTGGAGTTTCTGGGTATCGAGCTGGACAAAGAGCTCAACGCGAAGACCCGCGGCGAGGAGAAACTGATTTCTACCGGCAAAACCGAGGTCTGGATCATCCCCACCAACGAGGAGCTGCTGATTGCTCGGGACACGAAAGAAATTATTGAAAAATAAGAGACGAAAGAGCGGGGGCGCTGAGGCGCTCCCCTTTTTGTCTGTATGGAGAAAAGCAGGGCTCTGTTTTCATTTTCCTTGTGAAACTCTTGACAGAAAGAACAACTGGTTCTATAATAAAGACAAATTTAACAGTCTGTTTCAGGGCGAGGTGAAATCCCTCACCGGCGGTGACCAGCTTGGTGCTGGAAGTCCGCGAACTCCAGATAGGAGCCGATTTGGTGCAATTCCAAAACCGACGGTATAGTCCGGATGAAAGAAACGACGGCAGTGAGCTGATAGTTCGCCTATGGCGCATGGAATACCATGCATCCTAGGCGTTTTTTATTGCTCTTGTCAAGATTTCCCCCAAACAGACCTCTCAAATTCATTTTTGGAGGTAGTTTTTATGAAAGTCAGTACCAAAAAGATGGCTGTCATGGCCATGCTGGCGGCAGTTTCTGTCCTGCTGGTCCTTATCCACATTCCCTTCCCGCCTGCGCCCTTCCTGGAATATGATCCAGCAGATATCCCTATCCTGATCGGCACCTTTGCTTATGGTCCGACGGCGGGCATCATTATTACGGTGGTCGTTTCTATTATCCAAGGCTTCACCCTCAGCGCTAGCAGCGGTATCATTGGTATTGTCATGCATATTTTGGCTACAGGCAGCTTTGCCCTGGTGGCGGGACTGATTTATCAAAGGAAAAAGACAAGGAAATCTGCTATTTTGGCCTTGGGACTTGGAGTTATTACCATGACGGTGATGATGGCTTTGATGAACCTAATCTTCACACCCATTTTCATGGGAACCCCGGTAGAGACGGTAGCGGGAATGCTCCTTCCTATCATCATCCCCTTTAACCTGATGAAAGCGGCAATCAACGCGGTGGCTACCCTGCTCCTCTACAAAGCGGTCAGCCGTTTTATTAAGGAGGATAGGCCAGAAATCTCTACGAAAAAGGTCGCATCTATTGACACCCAGGTGAAAAAGGGCTAAAATAGAGCCAATATAAAAAAACAACATAGCCTTATCAAGAGTGGCGGAGGGAACAGGCCCGATGATGCCCGGCAACCTGCAATGAAATGCGTAAGGTGCCAATTCCTGCGGCTTTGACCGGAGATGAGGAAAACATGTCCACAGCGCGCCCGGTCATTTGACCGGGCGCTTCTTACTGTCAAGACCCAAAAGGAGTGCCTGTTTAGTACAGGCGCAAATGAAAGATAAGGCTGCATCCAGAAAGGAAGGTAAACATGGCAAAATACCTCTTTACATCTGAATCTGTCACCGAAGGGCACCCTGATAAAATCTGTGACCAAATTTCTGATGCGGTCCTCGATGCCATCCTCACCCAGGACCCAGACGGCCGAGTGGCCTGCGAGACAGCTGTGACCACCGGCATGGTCATGGTTATGGGAGAGATATCCACCTCCTGCTATGTGGATATCCCTAAAATTGTACGGCAGGTTATCGGGGAAATCGGATATGACCGGGCAAAATATGGCTTTGACGCTGACACCTGCGCGGTGTTGACCTGCATTGACGAACAGTCTTCCGATATTGCTCTGGGGGTGGACAAAGCCCTGGAAGCAAAGTCCGGCAGTGCTTCTGATGCTGATGAAACCGGCGCGGGAGACCAAGGCATGATGTTTGGCTTTGCCTGCGATGAAACTCCGGAGCTGATGCCTCTGCCCATTTCTCTGGCCCATAAGCTGGCATATCAGTTGACCAGGATCCGGAAGGAAAACAGAGTTTCTTATCTACGGCCGGATGGCAAGACCCAGGTGACAGTAGAATATGAAGATGGCATTCCCAAACGGGTGGATACCATTGTCATTTCTACCCAGCACAGCCCCAATATTTCTCTGGAAACCATCCGACAGGATATGATCGAACAGGTAATACGTCCGGTGGTGCCGGTACGTCTCTTGGATGAAAATACAAAGATTTTGGTCAATCCTACCGGCCGCTTTGTAGTGGGAGGTCCTCAGGGTGACTCGGGCCTTACCGGCCGTAAGATTATTGTAGATACCTATGGCGGATATGCCCGGCACGGCGGCGGCGCTTTTTCCGGAAAAGATCCGACCAAGGTGGACAGAAGCGGCGCTTATGCCGCGCGCTATGTAGCCAAGAATATCGTGGCGGCGGGACTAGCCAAAAAGTGTGAAATTGAGCTTGCTTATGCCATCGGTGTGGCAAAACCCGTCTCGGTCATGGTGGATACCTATGGCACGGGATCCTATCCTGATGAGGAGCTGGCGAAAGCCGTTGAAAAGGTCTTTGACCTGCGGCCGGCAGCCATCATCCGTGACCTGGATCTGAGGAAGCCGATTTATAAGAAGCTTGCCGCATATGGGCATATGGGCAGAGAGGATCTGCAAGTCAAATTTGAGGAGACGGATAAAATAGACGATTTAAAGGCTTATTTTGCATAACACACTTTTCAAAAAAGGAAGGGGAAACTGATATTTCCCCTTCCTTTTTGATGCTTTTCACCATCTTTTTGTCCCAGACATACCATGGGGTGAGGTGATGAAAATGAATACAGTCTGGCTGATCGCTATCGGGTTTTTGACCCTGATAGGGATAATTGAGGTCATAGAGATGATCAAGCGCTGGGTGATGCGGGGAAAAAACCAGGGCCAGTTTCTGATCTGTGTACCGGTGGGTGGAGAGGAACCTGCCCTGGAATACAAAATCCGCAGTTTGGTCCAGAGGATGAACGAAAGCGATTTCGCAGCCGGAGAGCCGGTATATCTGGTGGATGTGGGAATGGATGGCTACGCCATGGAGATCTGCCGGCGCATGGGAGAACAATACCAGCAAATCCATGTTTGTAACAGCGGGCAGCTCAAAGCTTTGATGGAGTCGGGTTTGATTTGCAAAGAGCAGGGGAATGAGATATAATAAACATAGAAATTACAAGGTCCTGGAGGCCGCGCTTCCAGGGCCGTTTCCATTGGCGGAGAAAATGGCAACGGAGGCAGAAAATGCAGGAGAGGGAACTGACAACGCTGGAAGGCTCGGTGGAAGATATCGTATTTGCAAGTGATGAGACCGGCTTCACTGTGCTGGAACTCAATACCGGGGAAGAGCTTGTCACAGTAGTCGGTCAGATGGTGGAGGTCAGCGAAGGGGAACAGCTGCGTTTGGTAGGAGAATATGTCTCCCACCCCACCTATGGCCTACAGTTTAAGGCGTCTCTCTGTGAAAGGAGCCTTCCCGCCACCGCCAATGCCATCTATAAATATTTAAGCTCCGGGGCGGTCAAGGGGATCGGCCCTGTCATTGCCAAACGGATGGTGGACGCCTTCGGGGATGAGACGCTGGATATTATGTCGGAGCATCCGGAGCGGCTGACCGAGATCAAGGGCTTGACTCCCAAAAAGATAGAATCCATCGGACAGGAACTCAAACGGGTATTTGGAGTGCGCAGTGTAATGATGTTCCTCAGCCGGTTTGGCATCGTTCCTATGGTGGCGGTGAAAATCTGGCGGAAATGGGGAGCCGTCGGTGTGGATGTCATCAAGGCAAACCCTTATGTCCTATGCGCTTATGACATTGGCCTGGATTTTTCTGAGGCCGATGAAATCGCCCGGACCTTAGACTTTGATTCCGACGATACCCTGCGCATCCGGGCAGGGATTGTCTATGTCCTTTCCCACAATCTGCAAAATGGACATACCTGTCTGCCTAAGGACAAGCTCATCTCGGCCGCTGCCCAGCTGTTGGATGTTAGCAGCGATGAGGTGGAAAACGCTATGGTCCTGTCTTTGGAGGAAAACGAGCTGGTGGAGGAAATGCTGGGAGATCGGGTATTTCTTTATCTGCCGGAGCTCTATGGCGCGGAGCGATACATTGCCGGCCGGCTGGTCATGAATATGCGGTTGCTGACAGCGCCGGAACGCAAGAGAGACGGAGATATTCATAAACTGGAGCAACGCAAGGGGATTTCCTATGCTGTCCAGCAGAAAAAGGCCATTACCCAGGCCATGGTCAGCGGCGTCTTTATCCTGACAGGCGGGCCGGGTACCGGAAAAACCACCACCCTTAACGCCATCATTGATCTATTTGAGGAACAGGGGGATACAGTGGCCCTCTGCGCGCCCACCGGACGGGCCGCTAAACGTCTGACGGAATTGACCGGCCGGGAAGCAAAAACCATCCACCGCCTGCTGGAGGTGGACTTTACCGACCCTGGATCCCGGAGTATGGTGAAATTTAAGCGGGGAGAGAAAAATCCGCTGAAAGCAGATGTGGTTATTGTGGATGAAATGTCCATGGTGGACACCCTGCTCTTTGAAGCCCTCCTCCGCGCCATGAAACTTTCAGCAAAGCTGATTCTGGTGGGGGACAGTGACCAGCTTCCGTCTGTGGGAGCAGGAAACGTCCTCAAATCCCTCATTGACAGCGACTGCATCCCTTATGTGCGGCTGGACGAAATTTTCCGCCAAGCCGCTCAGAGCCTGATTGTCACCAACGCACATGCCATTGTGGGGGGAGAAGAGCCGGAGCTTTCTCAGCGGGACAACGACTTTTTCTTTATGGAAAGCCACAGCTATACAAAGACGGCCCAGATGGTGGCGGATCTGTGTGCACGGCGGCTGCCGGGTACCTATGGACTTTCCCCTCTATGGGATATCCAGGTGCTGGTACCCTCCCGCAAGGGGGAACTGGGTGCCATGGAACTCAACCGTCGTCTCCAGGAGACCCTCAATCCCCCCTCCCCTGATAAGACGGAATTCGTTTTTAACGGCATCACCTACCGGGAGGGAGACAAGGTGATGCAGATCCGCAATAATTATGATATGGTCTGGACCCGGGATAATGGAGAAAATGGCAGCGGTGTCTATAATGGAGACATTGGCCAGGTGGTCAAAATTGACCGGGGCAGTCGTATGATGCAGCTGCGCTTTGAGGATCGAAGCTGTTCCTATTCTTTTGATGGGGCAAACGAGCTGGAATTGGCTTACGCTGTTACCGTTCATAAAAGCCAAGGCAGCGAGTTTGAAGCCGTGATCCTTCCTTTGATGCACCCGACCCGGCGGCTTTATTTCCGCAACCTTTTTTATACGGCGGTGACGCGGGCAAAAAAGCTGCTGATTATTGTGGGCCCCAGAAGCGCAGTCAAATTTATGGTAGAAAACAATAAGAAAACACTGCGGTATTCGGGCCTGAAGGAGTTTATCCAGTGGGAAGTGGAGCAGCAGGAGGGGTAGAAAATGAACGGGACAATCGAGCGGCTGTTGTCGGTTCTGTTCTGTAAGCGATGCGCTATCTGTGGCAGGATCATCGGGCAGGAGGAAGAAATCTGCTCCTTGTGCCGCGCCGATCTCCCCACCATCGGCAGCGATATTTGCCCCTTTTGCGGGAGAGATCGGGCAAACTGTGTCTGCGAGGGGGATGAATTTGCCTTTGACGGTGCGGCCGCCCCTTTTTACTATGGAGGGAAGGCGCGGCACCTGATCCATCAGCTAAAATTTTACGGCCAACGGGAGCTGACACCATTGCTGGCCGTTTTCATGGAGACAAGGGTAAAAGAGGCCTTTCCCTCTGAGCAGTTTGACCTGATTGTCCCTGTACCCATGCACAGGTCAGAACGGCGGGAACGGGAGTATAACCACAGCGCCCTATTGGGAAAAGAACTTTCCCGGAGACTTGGCATTCCGCTCAGAGAAAAAGCCATCACCAAGGTGCGGGAAACCAAACGCCAGCGGGGCCTGCCTGCTGGGGAGCGGCGCACCAACCTGTCCGGTGCTTTTTCGGCTTGCTTGCCGGACTGGGCCAAGACAATTTTGCTGGTGGATGACGTGCTGACCACAGGCTCCACAGCGGGGGAGTGCGCCAAGGCGCTGAAGAAGGCGGGCGCCCAGCAGGTCTACTGCATAACCTGTGCCGCTACTGTGTTGGAACATGGAAATGGGACAAAAGAAAATCTTTGAGTCCCCAATCATCGTTCAGGAAATTTACTTGAAAAAACAAAAAAAACTACATATAATAATGGATTGAATATAAACGTTTAAAGATTTCATATAGAGAATAGGGGGACATAACGTGTCATCAATGGATATCGGTATCGACCTTGGAACTACAACAGTCATCATCTATTTTAAGGATAAGGGCGCAGTGCTCAGCGAACCGTCTGTAGTGGCAATCAATCGAAAAACAGATGAAGTAGTGGCGGTGGGAGAAGAAGCCTACCGCATGTTGGGAAAGGCGCCGGACAGGCTGCAGGTCATCAAGCCCATGAGTGATGGTGTCATTTCCGACTATGCGGCTACGGAGGTTATGATTAAATTTTTTCTCCACAAGGTCTTTGGAAACAGCATTATAAAACCTCGGGTGAGCATTTGCGTACCCTCCCAAATTACAGGGGTGGAGTCTAAAGCCGTGGTGGATTCCGCCGTCACCGCAGGAGCGCGGAAGGTCTATTTAATTGAAGAGCCGGTTGCGGCTGCTTTGGGGGCGGGACTGGATATTACAAAACCAAACGGCAACATGATTGTAGACATTGGCGGTGGCACTACCGACATAGCTGTCCTTTCCTTAAATGGAATTGTCACCAAGCAGTCGATTAAGGTTGCAGGCAACAAGATGGATGATGCAATCATCAGGCATATGAAAGATTATCACAACCTGCTCATTGGTGAGCAGACGGCGCGGCACATCAAAACAGAAGTAGGCTGTGCCTATCCCCGTGAGGACAGCAAATCAGTCGCTGTTAGGGGAAGAAATCTGCTCACCGGTCTTCCACAGATGATCGACATCGGTTGGAAGGAAATTTACGGAGCTATCAAAGATCACGTCGCGGAGATCATCCTCAGTGTCCAACAGGTCATTGAGCGGACCCCCCCAGAGCTAGTCGGAGATGTTTACAGTAACGGTATTGTGATGACGGGCGGCGGTTCCTTGCTCTATGGCATGGATACCCTCATTACCGAGCAGACCAAGATCAAGGCACGGGTGGCGGAAGATCCGGTCAACTGTGTGGCCAAAGGAACGGCCATGTCCTTTGATTATCTGGATAAGCTTTACGATGGCTTTGTGGATACAGGAATCAAAATGAAGTAGAAAAAAGCAGCCTACAGGCTGCTTTTTTTATTTTTATGCAAAAATTCTAAGGCCGATAATTTTGATAGTGTTGGACAAAATAATGCCAGGCTGTTCATTTGAGCCAGGAAGGAGTAGGTGCGTTTTGTCTAAGCTAAGTGAGAAAGAATTGGCCATGCTAGAGGATCAGCTTGGATATGAACAGGTGCTTGTCAAAAAATATAAAGCCTATGCCCAGGCCACCGATGACCCCCAGGTCAAGTCAAAATGTGAGCAGATTGCCGCTGCCCATCTCAACCACTATGAGAAGCTGGCAAAGAACCTGCAAAGTTAGGAGGACGTCATGAAAAGACTAGACGAGATAGGAATGAATGACAAAGACAGGATGAGTGATGCTCTGGCCTCCCAGAAATTCATTACTGGTATCTATAATTCCGGCGCCAACGAATGCGAGCATATGGAGCTGAAAAGTGATATCATGGGGATACTCCACGAGGAACACCAAATCCAGCAGGATATTTTCGATGATATGAAAAAAAGAGGCTGGTACGAGAGCAGGGAAGCTGACCCGGAAAAGCTGGAACAGGCCAGAAAAAAATACCTGAGGAAATAGAATAGGCCGGCTGATTATCCCAGCCGGCCTATTCTATTTCGAGGATTTTTTAAACGAATCATGTTTAATATGCATATCCACCTGGTTAAAGGGAATTTCAATTTGATTTTTATCGAATTCTTTCTTTACCTGTTCATACAGGTCGAAATTAAGGTCCCAATAGTGCTTGCTTTCCACCCAGACCCGACAGGCAATGTCCACCGAGTTAGCGGAATGAGAGCAGACGCGGATCATAGGTTCAGGATCCTTCAAAGCCAAGGGATTATTTTCTACAATCTGACGTAAAATCCCTTTGGCTTTTTCTAGATCGGTGTCATAACTGACAGAAAAGATGAGATCCAGCCGGCGTTTTTCCTCGGCAGAATAGTTGACGATGGTAGCATTACAGGCTTGCCCGTTGGGAACAAAAATCCGTTTGTTATCCGGTGTGTTCAAACGGGTATAAACAAGGCCGATTTCACAAACGGTACCAGAGACCGCCTGATCCTCTACCTCAATATAGTCCCCAAGGGTAAAGGGACGGGAAAAGAGAATCAGAATACCGCCGGCGACATTCTTGAGACTGTCCTGAAGGGCGAGGGAAATAGCGAGGCCCGCGCTTCCGAGGACGGTGACGAAGGTAGCGGTGGGGATGCCTAAGGTACTGGCTACTGTAATTAGCAGTAGAATCAATAGGACAATATGCAGGACGGACTGAATAAATCCGTGGAGGCTCACATCCAGCCGGCTTTTTTTAAGGCCCTTGGCAATCAACTTCATCAAGATTTTTATAATGACATATCCCACTGCCAATACGATGAGAGCAGTGACTAAGGTAGGAAGAAAATCTACCAGTTTATCTACAAACTGAGACCACATGGTCGACAGCTTGGAGGTATCTTGTGTCACCGTTTCCACGATTTTTTCTGCGGTGTCTTCCATCATCTTACCTCCCATGATAGTGATAGACGCCCTCACTTTTTGCAAGGCGTCAAAGATTATTTCATATGAGCATTATAATGGGAAAAAAGAACAAAAGCAAACACTTTTCGTCAAAATTGAAGGGCAAGAGGTGAATTTTTAAGAAAGTGTTGATTTTATGGATAGGACGTATTACTCTATAAAAAGGCCTGAGAAATATTTAGCCAAATTTTGCTCCCCATATTTAGTTTATTCTCTCAGCGATAAACTTAATTGGCAAGAATCAGGTACGTCCTGTTAGAAAGACAGCGTGCCTAGAATTAAAGGAGGACGCCGAATGCCATCATTTTATCGAGTGAAAGACGATTTGCTGAAAGGACGCTATGATTCTATATTTTCAGCTTTATATTCGCCCGATACAGTAGAGCGCCAGGTGAAAAGGTACCTAGCTGCCCTAGAACGATTTGCCAATCTTTACGGAGATGAGCGAGAAGTTTTTCTTTTTAGCGCTCCTGGGAGAACTGAGATTGGAGGCAACCATACAGACCATCAATGTGGCAGGGTTTTGGCGGCAGCGGTTAATTTGGATATGATTGCCGTGGTTTCCCCCAACACGGACCATCTAGTG
Organism: Zongyangia sp.; assembly: GCF_965361945.1. Lineage (NCBI taxonomy): Bacteria > Bacillati > Bacillota > Clostridia > Eubacteriales > Oscillospiraceae > Zongyangia > Zongyangia sp. Next base: position 54,612 of record NZ_CBDTOK010000070.1, read on the forward strand.
CGGCTGAAATCCCATGGGTACAATATGGACACTGTTTCAATTGATGAACTGGAATTCCAGCAAACCGAATCAGGTACATCGGCATCTATTATTCGAGGAATACTTGCTAGGCTCAAAGAATTGGGACACCATATCAGTGGATTTGATGCCTATACTACTTCCGATGTATTAAAAGGCTCAGGGCTTTCCTCTTCAGCCGCTTATGAGGTGATGATCGGTACCATCCTTAACCATTTGTACAATGGGGGAAGACTTGGCCCTGTTGAGATCGCCAAAATCGGAAAATTTGCAGAAAATGCCTACTTTAAAAAACCTTGCGGCCTGATGGACCAAACAGCCTGTGCCATGGGCGGATTTGTTGCCATTGATTTTAAAGATCCTGAAAAGCCCTTGATTGAGAAAATCAAAGTGGATTTTTCAAAATATCATCATGACTTGTTTATCGTGGATACAGGAGATAGCCACGAGGATCTAACCCAGGAATATGCCCAGGTGATTTCAGAAATGGGAGAGGTGGCGCGGGCATTCGGGAAAAAGGTGTTGCGGGAAGTGGATTTTCGTACCTTTGCCGATTCAATTTACGACTTTCAGGTGGTATTGCGCCAAAAGCTCAGTGACAGAGCGATATTGAGAGCACTGCACTTTTTCGGTGAAAATGAAAGGGTAGAAAAGCAGGCGCAAGCCCTTAAAGAGGGAGACTTTGAACGCTTTAAAACACTGGTAATTGAATCAGGATATTCCTCTTTTATGCGGTTGCAAAATGTTTTTATTGGGTCTAAACCACAGCGTCAGGGACTCAGCCTTGCCTTGGCTATTTCCGAAGACCTGCTTAAGGGTCGCGGAGCTTGGAGAGTTCACGGAGGTGGATTCGCAGGAACGATGCAGGCGTATGTTCCGGAAGATTTGAGCAGAAACTATAAAGTAGTGATGCAGCAAACTTTGGGAACAGGGTGTTGTCATGTCCTTACTATCCGTAGTCAAGGGGCAATGATGGTCCTTCCTCAGGAATTGGCATAAAGGGAAAATAAAATTTGGCAATAATTTAACAAACTGGGGCAGATATTTCGTGTAAAAATGATGGGATTCATCATTGAAAAAAAAGGAAAATTATTA
>NZ_CBDTOK010000071.1:0-9813 GCF_965361945.1 Zongyangia sp.
CTGCCTGGATTTCCTGATCCAGCAGATAATATTCTGGCACATGGATTTTTACCTGCACATCGTCTTCGGTGAGATGGTTATGAATCAGATAAGAAACCGTAGGGGCGGAGGAAATCGTTACATCTCCGGCGAGCTGGCCAAATTTATCCATAATATCCACTCCAGCCGGGATTTCTTTCGCAACATCAATGTCTATGCTCTTAAAGTTCTCAAAACCATAGTTAAGCAGGGTTTCGCAATCTTGATATTTCGCATTTGCCGCCACACTCTTCAGCAAAACGCAGATCAGCCTACGTCCATCCCGTTCGCCCAAAGCCATCATGGTATTGTTGGCCTCTTCTGTCCAGCCGAGTTTGCCGCCAACCACATCCTCATTATAATAATAAGAGGATTGGATCATCTGATTTTGATTCCAAAAATAACGTTCGGATTCCTGGTTATTGGTAGGCGCCATAGTATACTGATCTGTGCTGATGATCTTTTCAAAGTCTGGCAAGGTCAATGCATACTTGGTAATCAGGGCAAGATCATATGCCGTAGTATAATGGTTATCATCATGAAGCCCATGAGAATTGACAAAGTGGGTGTTGCCTGCCCCCAATTGCTGCGCCTTCTCATTCATCATTTCAACAAAGTGATCCAGGGAACCCCCAATGGATTTGGCAATTAACGCGGTTGCATCATTGGCCGATTCCAAAAGACATGCGTAGAGGGCATCCTTTAAGCTGATCCTTTCCCCTACTGTCAGTGCAATATGACTGGTTTCAAACCCATAGGAATACACATCGTCGATGATCTCTTGATCCGCCGTAAGAATACTATCCATATCGCCATTTTCAAGGGCCAGAATTGCTGTCATAATTTTGGTTAGGCTTGCCGGAAACATCTTCCGGTTCATATCCTTTTCGAATAGAACCTGTCCTGTATCCGCATCAATCATCACAGCTGTCTCTGATATGATCTGATCTGGTGAAAGTGTGCAATCTGGTACTGTATCAGACACACTGTTTTCTGGTTCTGCTACATTTGTCTGGGCAAACGAAATGGTAATCAATAAATTGCATATCATAAAAATCGCTAAAATAGCGCAAATTTTTCTCATAGTTCCTCCATGTGCCTTTGTCCTGCCGTCTATCTTCTCTTCCATTTTCTATAGAGCTTCTTCCTGTATTTAGAAGCACACAAAACCGGACAGTTCCTTTATCCAACCGCCCGTCAATCATCAAATGTTGTTAATCGGTATTATTATACCAATATTTTTATTGAAATGAAATGTAAGGCTATTATTGTTAACAAAATTGTAAAAATACCAATTCTTTTTCATCCAATATTTGTAATAAATATAAGTTATTATTGCAATTTATATCATTCCGTAATATATTTTTGAACGTTCCTAGCTCTCGGCCTTCTCGGCCTCGCTCTAGATGGCCAAAAAAATAGCGGCTTTCGCCGCTATCTTATTGCTTCGCAATATCCTTTCTCAATGGCCCTAGCTCTCGGCCTTCCCGGCCTCGCTCTAGATGGCCAAAAAAAATAGCGGCTTTCGCCGCTATCTTATTGCTTCGCAATATCTTTTCTCCATGGCCCTAGCTCTCGGCCTTCTCGGCCTCGCTCTAGATGGCCAAAAAAATAGCGGCTTTCGCCGCTATTTTTAATACACCACTCTGTCCAAGATGCCTTTCACCTTTGCAATGAAAATACCGTAATTGGTGATCGGTACGCCCTGTTTCACACAATGTTCCACACGAGAAAGCATATACTTTCGATTGAACATACATCCTCCACAATGAATAACTAAGGCATAGGATGTCAGATCATCAGGAAAATCGTTGCCGGAACGTACATCAATACTGATCTTTTCTCCAATCTTTTTCCGAAGCATCTGCGGAATTTTAATGCGTCCAATATCTCCATCTAACGGATTATGGGTGCAAGCCTCTAGGATCAGAACCTTATCTGTTTCTTTTAAGGTGTCTAATTTGGCGGCTCCTTTGACAAAAACATCAATATCTCCTTTGAATTTCGCCATCAGCACAGAAAAAGAAGTAAGTTTTGTTCCCTTTGGAGTCAGCTTAGCCACAATGTCAAAGACCTGGGAATCGGTAATAATGAGCTGTGGCGGATCTTTATAGAGACGCAATGCCGCTTCCAACTGGTCTGTCGTCACAATGGAAACCAGCGCTTTATGATCGAGCAAATCCCGAATAGTTTGTACTTGGGGCAAGATCAATCGCCCCTTGGGGGCCTGGATATCCTGTGGGGCCACCAATAAAACATGATCCCCAGCCTTGGCCACCTCTCCCGTAATGGAAATATCCTCATCAGAAGGTGCCTTGGACGCGATCATTGCTTTTAACTTGTCAATGCCCTTTCCAGTTTTAGCGCTGACAGATACAAAGGAAAATTGTTTCACCCAGGATGGAATTTGATCATTTTCGTCGCTTTTATTGACAGCGACGATGATCGGAATCTTTTTTTCTTTGAGACGGTCTATCCATTTTTCTTCCTCAGAAAAATCATTGTTTCGCGCATCAATAACCAAAATAGCGATATCTGTTTTCTCAATGACTTGAGCTGTACGTTCTGTTCTCATCGCTCCCAGCTCTCCATCATCGTCAAAGCCTGCCGTATCTATCAAAACACAGGGGCCCAGCGGGTGTAATTCGATGGATTTATAAACCGGATCCGTGGTTGTACCTGCCACAGGGCTGACCAATGCCGTCTGCTGGGAAGCAATCGCATTGATCAGGGACGATTTTCCACTGTTAGTGCGTCCAAAAATCCCGATATGTGTACGGGTGCTGTTTGGCGTTTGATTGATTTCATTGACTGGCATAGTCTTCCCCCTTCTAAATTTTAAAATTCAATTTAAACGAAAAGGGGGTTCAAATCCCCTGCGCACCGCCCAATGAGATTCGAACCCCCTTGTTCTATGTCTTAGAAGCGGAAATCCCGCATTCCCTCATTCATCTCTTCCAGATGCTTGAGAACAATCTGTCTTACCTTATCGCTGGGAATCTTATCAATTTCTTTTCGGATGAGTGCTTCTCCCTTTGCCTTTGTTTCAGGAGAAGCATAGTCCTCCAGATACTCTTTCAAGGTCATCAGCGCGTTGGGCTGGCAGCAGTTGGCAATCTGTCCCGATTTAACCAGCTGCATAAACCGGTCTCCCGTTCTTCCTTCTCGGTAGCAAGCTGTGCAGAAGCTGGGAATGTATCCCATATCCAAAAGCCAGCCAACCACTTCATCCAAGGTACGGGTATCATTGAGTTCAAACTGGGAAGAGTTCTCCTCGATTTTCTCCTTTTCCACATATCCTCCCACACTGGTGGAAGATCCTCCGCTGATCTGGGAAACGCCCAGATGGAGCACCCGCTTTCTGGATTCCGGTGTCTCACGGGTGGAGATAATCAGGCCCGTATAGGGTACCGCAATCCGCAGCACAGCTACGATTTTTGCAAAAATATCATCCGAAATAGCGTTGGTGAACTCATCGGGATCCACATCATCCGCTGGACGGATACGAGGCACGCTGATGGTATGTGGTCCCACTCCCATGGCTGCTTCCAGATGCTCAGCATGCATCAGCAATCCTACAAAATCATACCGGTAAAGATTCAGTCCAAAAAGGACGCCACAGCCTACATCATCAATACCGCCTTCCATGGCCCGATCCATGGCCTCGGTGTGATAAGCATAATTACTTTTCGGTCCTGTGGGATGCAGCTGCTCGTAGGCTTTCTTGTTGTAGGTTTCCTGGAACAGTATGTAGGTACCAATGCCAGCCTCTTTCAGCTTCCGGTAATTTTCTACCGTTGTGGCAGCGATGTTGACATTAACGCGGCGAATGGCTCCATTTTTATGTTTGATAGAGTAGATGGTCTTAATACTCTCCAACACATATTCAATGGGGCAACGGACCGGATCTTCTCCGGTTTCCAACGCCAAACGCTTGTGTCCCATGTCCTGCAACGCAATGACTTCCTTGACGATCTCCTCCTGGGACAGCTGTTTTCTCCGAATGTGCTTATTCTTCTGATGATACGGACAGTAGGTACATCCATTGACACAGTAATTGGAAAGATAGAGCGGCGCAAACATGACGATTCGGTTACCGTAAAACTTCTGTTTGATCTCCTGCGCTAGGGCATACATCTTCTCATTTAAATCTTCCTGGTCGCAGTCGAGAAGTACAGCCGCTTCCCGGTGAGAGAGTCCCTTGCAGGTCTTTGCCTTTTCTAGCAAGCTTTCAATCAGCTCCCGGTTACTTTTGTTTTTCTCGGCATATTCCAGGGTTTCCATAATCTCGCCGTCATCGATGAACTCGGTGGCAACTTTCGATTTGACATTATACATGTTCCACACTTCTTTCTATAAAGGTTGTTTCCCCAATCGGCGGATAGAATCTTCTAAATCCCTCCGCCCCTTATATATATCGTCATCCAAACTGAGGTTGGATGGGTATATCTCATAGAGCCTGCGATATATGCCCGGTGTCACCTTTCGCATGATGACATTGGCGCCACAGGAAAAAATATCATCCTTTTCTCCGTCATCCAATACTCCCAGTGCCGTGGTGGCCGGGAGATTCAATTGTGGCATGAGAATCCGGCTCAGCGCTACCGCCCGTTTGGTTAGTTCTGTGCTCCCGTCTGGATGGTCTTTTAAGGGGGTATCTGGGTGGGCAATAAACGGGCCGATTCCAGCCATATCGCACCCAAGCCGCTGTAAGGTTAGGATGTCATTGGCAATGGTATCGTTTGTCTGCCCTGGAAGGCCAATCATAAACCCGCTTCCTGTTTCATAGCCCAATTCTTTGAGCCATTGCAGACACTGTAGCCGGTTTTCCAAGGTCCCACAGGGATGCAGGCTCCTGTAAATATCAGGATCTGAGGTTTCATGTTTGAGCAGATACCTGTCGGCGCCGCATTCCTTCCAATAAGCATATTCCTCCCGGCTTCGCTCCCCCAAGCTTAGCGTAATGGCAATGGGACATTGGTCCTTAATTCCCCGGATGATCCTGCCCACCATTTCCTTATCATAGGCCGGATCCTCTCCAGACTGAAGGACGATGGTCTGATATCCTGCCCGATATGCAATGAGGACGGTATTTATAATTTCTTTTTCATCCATCCGGTAACGTTGTAGCTTCAAGTTTGTCCTGTTGAGCCCACAATAGCGGCACTGCCGGCGGCAATAGTTAGAAAACTCAAGGATAGCACGGATTCTAACAACTCCATGGTTCTGACGTTCATTATACCGGTCAGCCAGCTGATACACTGGGAAAAAGTCGTCCATACCCAACAGCTTTGACAGGGTATCTTTGGAAAGATTTCCTCCCATGGACAACTCTTTTGTCAGCTCATTCATCGGATTGTTTCCGGTCACTGGTCTTTGCATACAGCGATTTGACTCCTATCCCTTTGATGTTTCCAAGTTTGCCGGACAAAGCACTGACTATATTTTCCGGGGCATCTACCACCACGGAGATGATATTGACCCCCTTTGCACGATAGGGCAGCCCCATTCTCCCCACTACATAGGGAGCATATTGATGCAGCAGCTCATTGACAGTTCGAACAGCCTCTTCTTCCTCCACCACAATGCCGATCAGCGCTAATTTTGTTTCCAAACTGATCCCCCCAATGAAATAAAAACACCCCACGACAAAGACCTGTCGTGGGGTGCAAATTCATCCCAACTGCACTTTAAGCATGACGAAAATGACCACCAACTTTATCTCAGGTCTAAGCCCTCGAAGATGAGAAGGTTTTTTGTACATCACCTTGCCAGCAGGACTCCTCCCACTGGTGAGGTTACTATCACTATATCATTTTGTTGTGGAAAAGTCAAAAACTTTCTCACATTTTACTTGTTGTTTTGAAAGTTTAAGCGTCAGCACTAATTTCTCCGGCTTTCTTCAGGCAGATTTTCGTTACCATCGGTCCAATAATTTCATAAATAAGGGTCGCGCAGAGAACAACCGCCCGAATTACGCTGGCGTATTGGGGAACTACCGATTCTGCCACTAGGCTCAGTCCTATGGCTACACCAGCCTGCGGGACCAATGTGGGGCCAAGCCAACGCCGTACTGTCTCAGGAGCTTTCATCAAAGCAGCTCCCGCCCACGCGCCGAACATCTTTCCTGCCACACGCAGAACAACATAAATAACTCCCACCAAGCCAATAGTCGGAATGACCGACAGTTGCAATTCAGCACCGGAAATAACGAAAAAGATCATAAAAAGCGGAGGAGTGACTGAGTCGGTGATCTTCATAATCGTATCCGAAGTTGAGCTCACATTGGCCAGGATTGCTCCCATGCTCATACACATCATCAGAGATGAGACATTGAGCAAGGTGGAGAGGGCAATGGCAATAAAAACAAAAGCAATAGACAAAATGAGGCGATTGCTGCTGCTTTTAAACCAGCGCAAAACAAAGGAAAAAATTGCTCCCAGCAGCGCGCCTATTACTACCGCAGTAGCGATTTCAATAAAGGGGTCTAAAATTGAAAGCAGCGGAGAGCCAGATGCTGGTGACTCAATGGATTTGGCAACTGTTACAGCAAATCCAAAGGCGATCAAGGCGACAGCATCATCCAAGGCTACAACGCTAAGGAGCGTTTCGGTCAGGGGCCCCTTCGCCTTATACTGCTTGATTACCATGACGGTAGCTGCTGGTGCGGTAGCCGCGGCAATTGCCCCCAAAACCAGCGAAAAAGGCACCTCATATCCCGCGATAATGAGTCCAAGAATGACAAAAATTACCGCAACAACTGCCTCAAAAATTGCGATCACTATAGGGGTAACGCCTACCCGTTTAAAATAACTGATTTTGAACTCACTGCCAACAGAAAAAGCAATGAAGCCCAAAGCCATATCGGATAATATGCTCATTTGTGAGACAATATCCCCGGGAATCAGACCAAGAACCGAAGGTCCGATAATCAGTCCCGCCACCAGATATCCTGTTACATTCGGCAATTTTACCCTTTTGGCCAGTTTTCCAAATATCAATCCAGAAAACAGGATACATGCCAAATAAAAAAGTATTCCTAGTTCCATCTTGATTTCTATCCTTTACAGTATCTTCTCCAAATTTATTTGTCCCCATGGATTCCTTTGATGAAATCCACCGGCACAGTGAATACAATACCGGTGTCCGGCTGGGACAAATCTCCCACCACATCCTCAATTGCCTCTACCGCTGACGGTACCTGCTCATCTCTAAGTACCGTGAGAATGGTCTTGTTTTCATCCCGGTCTGGATCCAAAATAGCCCGCAACGATCCTAAAAAGGAGTCATCCATATAGTCTGACAACGCCCGCGCCATACCTGTACTATTGAGAATCGTGGCGCCATTAATCTGTAGATCGGTAAACCGCGCCAATAATGGCTCCAATGTTTCAACCTTGTTGAGAATAAGCACAAGAAGCTTCATATCCCCCACCCTTTCAGAAGTGTATATTTTTATTATAGCATTTTTAGGAAAAGATTGCAAAAATCACAATTAAAAAGCCGCAGTCTTCCGCGGCTTTTTGTATAAACTTATTAAGTACAAAAAAGCTATTCTTTGAGCCAGCCTTTTTCGATAGAATCCTTGATAATAAACTGAACCACTTTCCAGAGCTCTGGAGCTGCTTTTTCAATAATAGCGGCCCTGGCATAGACATCCTTGCTTGTGACCGTTCCAATATGCCAGGTATGACCCTGTGTCATATAGTTATTAATCAACGGCTGTAGGCGATCGATAGATGCGGCATATTGTGCATCCGGAGTTTCCATCTGGTCAAATTCCTCCCAAAGATCCCGGATTTCCTTTCCCTGATCTTCCGGAAGCATGCCAAACAACTTGTCCGCAGCCTTCTTTTCCCGCTCTTCCTTGTCTTCGTTCCCCTTTTTGTCGTAGGCAAAGGTATCCCCTGCATAAACCTCGATGAGATCATGAACCAGCGCCATCCGCAGTACCCGGTAAAAATCCACCTTTGAGCCATCCGCGTATTCACTAAGTAGCATAGCCATCAGGGCAAAATGCCAGGAATGCTCCGCATCATTCTCACGGCGGGATTTATCCACCAACAATGTCTGCCGCAGGACATTCTTCATTTGGTCCACTTCCACCAAAAAACGCAATTGTTTTTGAAGTCTTGTCTCTTCCATCATCAATTCACCTTCCCTAAATTTTTAGATCTTTATTCAGATACCAGATATAACTGAGCGCTACAAATAGAAGGATAGCACACCCTCCGATAATTCCTGCATGAATATCGATAGCTTCATTGGCAACGAGGGTTGCCGGTGTGCTATAGTGCACAGGTGAAAAATACCACAGTACCGACAGGGAATCCATCAGCTTGGATGCAATCCCCGCAAAATAGGTCAGAAACACCGTTCCTACGGCTACCGGCACAGCCGCTTTATGACTGTGCGTCACGGAGGATAGAAAAAATCCAAACGCCATAAAAATAAAACAGCTCAACAGCATTCCAGCAAAGACAATGCCAAGCTTGGGAAGCAGCTCCATAAAATTCTCGTTTTCCGGCAGAAATAGATAGACAGTCCCAAGGGAAACCAACGCCACTATGACAGTATAAATCAAAAACAAAAATACATTGGCCAGAATTTTCTGGGTCACGATGGCAGCTCTTGTCACCGGCTGGGCATAAAGGAATTCAATGGTTCCATCACTTTCTTCCCGGACCAAAGACCCAATCCCCATGACCGCCGCCAGAATAGCACTGGCCAAGAGGATATATTGGAACACATAGGCAAAGTATTCCTCAATCTGGGAGAAATCCGGCATGTCCGTTAGATTGAAAGCCTCCAGCATCTCCTGCGGCATGGCCTGCAAAGCATTCTCCATCACTTCTCCCATTGCTTCGCCGCTCATACTAGGGAACACACACATAAAAATGCCGATGACCGCCGCCATGATGAGAGCCCAAATCAGGATACCCTTTCTTCCACTGCGAAATTCCAGTCTAAATACATTCATGATTTATCCCCACCTTCATAATAAGAAAGGAATTTATCCTCCAGATCAAAATCGCGGACAGATAGATCCTGAATGTGATATCGGGATAGTGTTTTCAGAACCGCGTTAATATCTCCATGGCTAAGGAAACGGATGGTGTCGTTATCTTGAGAAAGAAGCTCTCCGTCAAACTCACCTAAAATCGCCAGATCAAATTCCGGAGCAACAACCGAGAAAATTTTTCCATTTTCCCGAGCACGGCCTAGTTCGGTAACTTCGATGAGCCGTCCCTCCTTGATAAACGCCGCCTTCTGGCAGAAATGCTCTACTTCTGCAAGATTGTGGCTGGACATAAAAACAGTAAGCCCTGTCTCATTGCGCTTTTTCAATACCTCAAAGAGGGTCTTTTGCATGAGTGGATCGAGGCCACTGGTTGGTTCGTCCAGGATGAGCAATGCTGGACAGGTAACCAACGCTGCCACAATGGCCACCTTCTTTTTGTTGCCCAGGGAAAGTTCTCCCATCTTCTTATCGGGATCAATCTCGAATTGCTCCATGAGCTGGTCGGCTACAGCATCCCAGCGCATATGATGAAACCTCAGCGCCGTCTTGATCATTTGATATCCTGTCAAATTGCGGTAAAAGCGCACCTCGCTCGGCACATAGGAGGTTACTCTCTTGATGATTTCTGAACTTTTTACACAGTCCTTTGCAAAAATCCTACAACTGCCGGAGGTAGGAAAAAGAAAGCCCAGCAAAAGCTTGATGGTGGTGGATTTTCCTGCTCCATTCGGGCCGATAAAGCCAAAGCGCTCCCCTTCCTGTACCTCAAGATC
>NZ_CBDTOK010000072.1:0-5341 GCF_965361945.1 Zongyangia sp.
ACCTCTGCACAGGCGGTTCCCTCCGGATATGGAAGCACGCCGTGTTCCTTCACGATAAGGGCATTGCGAAGCGGGACCATAAAAAATACGCCGAGCAGTCCGCCAATCAGAGCGATTATCGTGATTTCCCATAAACTAGGCTTATCCATTTTGCCCTCTGCCGCCCACAGAAACAGAGCTGGCAGGGTAAAGATAGCACCAGCCGCCAAAGACTCGCCGGCTGAACCAATAGTCTGGACGATATTGCTTTCTAGAATGGAGTTTTTGCGCATAATGACACGGATAACGCCCATAGCAATGACCGCCGCAGGGATAGACGCTGAAACGGTCATTCCCACCCGCAATCCTAAATAAGCGTTTGCCGCGCCAAAGATGACGGCCAGTAGCGCGCCCATAACGATAGAAGTTACCGTAAGCTCAGGCGTAATTTTTTCCGCTGGAATATACGGCTTAAAATCTTTGTTTTCCATAGTCTCCTATTTCCTCTCTGCACGTTTTATAAATTGAATACTGCCGCAGTGTTTCAGAACAGTTTATCTGCATCTTTCCAGTACAGTACAGAGCAGCTCAAAAATTTCCATAGTGGAAGAGATGCTCAATTTTTCATGTACCGTATGCACGTCAAACATATCCGGACCTACCGCAATACAATCCAAATCCTTGATTTTTTTGGCAAACACCGCACATTCAAGTCCAGCATGAATGGCCGCGATTTGAGGTTTGCGTCCAAACTTTTCGCAGAAGGCGTCTGCATATAATTCCTGGAGTGGTGAATCCTTTTTAAATTCCCAAGGCGCATATTGACCGGATATTTCGAAACGGCAACCGTTATAGGAGGCAAACGCAGAGAGCTTGTCCTCCAGGAAAGCCAGGGCGGATTCTTTATTGCTCCTTAGGGCATATTGCAAAACAATCTTGTCCGCCTCTGTCATTAAAATTCCCAAGTTTAATGAAGTTTCGACCAGGTCGTCTATTTCGACGCTCATGTCCACAACGCCATTGGGCGTGGTCAGCAGCATGTATAACAGTTTGTCCTGCATAGCAGGAGTCAAAGCCTCAAAATCGCCGGTCTCTTGCAACGTTAAGCGAATGGAGCAATTGTCTTCTCTCGCTCCGATTTCCTCTTTTACAATAGAAAAATAGTCTTCTATGGTATGTATCAAGCTTTCCGCATCTTCCGCCACAAGTTCTGCCTTGCAGCAAAAGGGGATGGCGTTTCCTTTTGTTCCGCCATTGATGTTCACGATATGGAACGCCGCCGTTTTCTTCGCATAATGCAGAATTCTTCCTGCCAGGATATTGGCGTTTATGCGGCCCTTATCGATATCAACGCCGGAATGTCCGCCCTTTAAGCCAAGGATCTCCAACGATATTTTTGTGCCGTGTACAACAGTTTTATCAATCGGAAAGAGAAGCCGGAAGTCGCTTCCTCCCGCGCAGGATACGGTTAAAATGTCCGCTTCCTCCGCATCCAGATTGATCATCTTTTTGCTTTTTAAAATAGAAACGTCCAATTTTTGGGCGCCAATCATCCCGATTTCCTCATCGGTTGTAAAAACAGCCTCAATTGGAGGATGCGGTAAATCACGGCTCGCCAAAATGGCCATGATCATTGATACGGCAATGCCGTTATCCGCGCCCAGGGTTGTACCCTTTGCCTTTATAAAATCACCGTCTATATATGCCTCGATCCCGTCTTTCGTAAAGTCAATCGATGAGGTTTCTTCTTTTTGGCACACCATATCAAGATGTCCCTGAAGAATAACCGGTTCAGCATTTTCATACCCTTTGGTGCCCGGCTTGTAAATCACGACATTTTCTGCTTCGTCGCTGACCACCTGTAAGCCATTTTCTTTTGCGAACTGAACACAGTGGTCACACAGGGCTTTCATATTGCCTGAGCCGTGCGGGATAGAGCATATTTTTTCAAAGTAGCGTAATATTGATGCAGATTCCTTCTGAGCTATTCCTTTCATCATTTACCCCTTGTATTTTTATATATTTTATGAAAATAAATAGAATACATTTTTAATAGCATATCATGTTGTGCGAAAAAAATCAATCTGTCCAGACTAACAATAGCCTCAAACTTATCAATTGATTTTCAGCTGGTAAACAAGACATCCCCATGCTATGAAAAAATATTACCGCAAACCTATCCATTCTATACCCTTGTGACAATGGGAAGGCGGGACACAGCTAGTGGGAGTTTTAAAAGCTGTTTTTTCGCATAAAAACAGGCTCTGTAGGGTATTCCTACAGAGCCATGCTGTTGTCTGACTGTTACAAAATAGATATCCGTAAATAAAAGTGAAGATTTAGATATAGGATGCAGATAACATCTGAACTTCAATGACGGTTAAAGATTATTTATCTATGTTATTTTTTTAAGTTGATTTGTGGATATGCCTTGTCCTTAATTTTAAGATCCCTTCGAATAGCTTTTACTATCTGAGTGAGGTGATCATCATGAATACTGATTTCCTCTCTAGGGACATCGGAGTCCCGTACCGCTCGTCCGACCGCCGCTTCATTTCCATAGATATGGGCGGTATCGATGAGCCGCCCGCCGGCCTCCAGCAAAGCAGTGACAGAGTTATAGCATTCCTCGTCAGAAAGGCTGTAGGTGCCAAGCCCCATAATCGGCATTTCATAGCCGCTGTTCAGAGTTACCGTCCTACTTTCAAAATCGAAGACAGGGTCGGATGTTTCTTCGCCGAAGTTTTCGCCTTCCGAAGACGAGATGTCCGCAGGCGCTGTTGTGGAGGAAGAAGACGCGCTTTCTGGTTCAGCAGAAGAATTGACAGCTTCATTACTGCACCCTGCTAGACAGCCAATGATAAGCAGACCTGAAATCAGAATCGGAACCCATTTTCTTTTCATTTTTTAGCCCTTTTCTCACTTGATTTTTTCTAAAAGCCAGAGCATATTTTCAGCAAGGCTGTCCATAGTGGCAAGGCCTTCCTCGTCGTTTAACACATCGCCCGGCATCTGTCCATACACCATGTTCCAATAGGTACTCCCCGAAATAAATATTTCATGGTTAAGAAAGAAGTGGTTCATGGCATCTACAGCGTTCAGCGCACCGCCCCTGCGCGCGGTTACAAAACAGGCGCCTACCTTGTGTTTCAAAAGCCCGGGATTCATATCACACACAACCGCCGCCCGCTCCAAGAAGGCCTGCATATTGGCCGATATGTTCGCAGAATAGACGGGAGAGCCCAGAAGGATTCCGTCAGCCGCTTTCATTTTTTCAAATACGCTTTGGAAATCGTCTTGTTGATGGACACAGTTTTCTTTGCCACCGCAGGCAAAACACGCCCTGCAGGGCTGGATAGTATTTCCCGCAAATTGCATTGCCTCTGTTTGGATTCCGGCGGCATGTAGCTTTTCAAATATACGGCCAATCAGAAGATCCGTGTTTCCGTTTTTTCTCGCGCTGCCGTTGATCGCCAAAACCTTCACGGTGTTTCTATCTCCCTTCACTAAAGTATATAAAATGATAGCTTTCTAAAATCTGAAAATATTTAGCCAATCTTTCATATAGCGGATTGGCTTTATCTCCAAACTGATTTTCCACAGCTTTTCCTATTTCTAGAATACTTTTTTCACCATCTAAAAGAGGCCAGATAAAACTTCCCATTTCATCCAGATGTATATAGCTGATCCTCGGCTTTTTCAAAATCTTTTGAAAAAGCGTATTCCATACACCTTTATTTTCAACTTCCAGCGTTACCTTTCCATCATCGACCGACCACGAGAATTTCTCATTTCGCAACGGTTTTTTGTCCAGATAATTTTCGCTTTGCTTCTTTTTCATACTTATTTTCTCTTCTTCCACAGGGAGAATTTCAGCAGTGTCAGAATGATGATAGCAAATAACGCCAATCCGCCAAGATTAGAAACGATGGCCGGTATTGCCAATTTTCCGGACAGGTCGATCACAGAATTCAAGCCGAATACCGCCAAAAGTGCCAGCACAATTCCCATTAGGCCTTCACCGGCGATCATACCCGAGCAGAAAAGAACACCGTCATTTACAATTGCCTCTTTTTCTTCCTTGCTGCGTTTCAGCTTATCCAAAGCCAGACGAACAAGGCCGCCAACCATAATGCAGGCGTTCAGCTGAACAGGAAGATAAACACCAATGGCAAAGGGCAGTACCGGTATGCCCACAACTTCAACCAACACAGCAATAAAAGCACCGATAAACACAAGCGCCCACGGAAGATTTCCGTCCATAACGCCTTCTGTAATCAGCTTCATCAGAGTTGCTTGAGGAGCTCCCAGTTCGTTTGTACCAAAGCCCCACGCACTATCCAGAAGATAAAGCGTTCCGCCGATCGCCAGAGCCGCCACAATAACGCCGATAATTTCACCAATCTGCTGTTTCTTAGGGGTGGCACCCAAGAGGAATCCGGTTTTCAGGTCTTGTGACGTATCGCCAGCAATTGCGGCAACAATACAAATAACCGAACCGATGGCAATGGCGCTGCACATGCCAGTAATACCGGTTGCCCCTGTAAGCTTTAAAACGAGGGTGGCAATCAAGAGGGTAGCAATCGCCATGCCGGAAACAGGGTTGTTGCTGCTGCCTACCAATCCCACCATCCGAGAGGATACGGTAGCGAAGAAGAAACCAAATACAACGATAATAACCGCACCGATAAAACTAACTGGAATAGCGGGGATGAGCCATACAAGCAGGGTCAAGACGGCAATGGACAGAAGCACGACTTTTATAGAGATGTCTTTCTCTGTGCGCCGCTCCGCATTCTCTTTGGAACCCGACATGCCTTTTACCGCGCCTTTAAAAGTTCTTAGGATAAGCGGCAAAGATTTTATCAAGCTGATAATGCCGCCCGCAGCCAACGCGCCTGCGCCAATATATCGGATATAGGTTTCCCAGATGGCACCTGCTCCGCCCTCCGCAAAGATCGCGCTAATCGGCTCCGTTCCGGGATAAAGGGTTATATTCGCGCCGAAAAGCACAATAAGCGGGATAAGGACAAGCCAACTTAAAAGACCGCCGGCAAACATATACGATGAAATTCTTGGACCGCAAATATAGCCTACGCTCATGACCGCCGGATAGATCTGCGTACCGATCTGGCCCGCAAATCCCTTAACGCTGACCGAGATTTCTCCGGCCACCAGTTTTAATCCGTCGATAATAAATTTAAATAGTGCTGCAAAGCCCATTCCGGCGAAAACGGTGGAAGCTTTTGCACCACCCTCTTCTCCTGCCAGAAGCACCTCTGCACAGGCGGTTCCCTCCGGATATGGAAGCACGCCGTGTTCCTTCACGATAAGGGCATTGCGAAGCGGGACCATAAAAAAT
>NZ_CBDTOK010000073.1:0-7512 GCF_965361945.1 Zongyangia sp.
TACCAAGTGTGGTAGAACAAAAATAGACCGCCCAGGAATGGCTTTCCTGGGCGGTTTTTTTGGTGCGGGCGGTGGGACTTGAACCCACACACCGAAGTACTGGCTCCTAAGACCAGCGCGTCTGCCATTCCGCCACGCCCGCAGAATCCGTGACCTTTCTTTGAGGATAGGCCACGTTTCGTAAAGATTATTTTAGCATAGAAATATCTGTCTGTCAATGAGAGATCTCTGGCAGCAGCCCTTTTTCCAGCATGGACTGAGCTGCCAGCATGACCCCCATCTTCGCCGCGGGATAGATCATCCCTCCCTGCATCCAGGCGGCATAGGGTTCCCGCAACGGCGCGTCAGCGGAAAGCTCAATAGAGGCGCCCATAGTAAAGGCCCCGGCCGCCATAATCACCTGGCTGTCATAGCCGGGCATATCCCAGGGCTCAGGAGCCACGTAGGCGTCTACTGCCGCTCCCTTCTGGATGCCCTGGCAGAAAGCGATCAGGCCTTCAGGATTTCCCAGCTGTACCGCTTGGATAATATCCGCTCTGGGCTCATCAAAACGAGGCGTCACTCCAAAGCCCAGCAGCTCAAAAAGAGCGGAGGCAAAGACAGCGGTTTTCAGGGCGTTGGCTGTGGTCGTGGGGGCATAAAAGAGCCCCATAAAGAGCTCTCTATTCTGCTCTAACGTACAGCCCACCTCTTTGCCCATGCCAGGAGCTGTGAGACGGTAGGCGCACTGCTCCACCCATTTGGCTTTGCCGGCAATGTAACCGCCGGTGCGGGCAAGGCCGCCTCCCGGATTCTTAATCAGGGAGCCGATGATCAAATCTGCCCCTACCTGGGTAGGCTCCTGTTCCTCTACAAATTCTCCATAGCAGTTATCCACCATCACCACAATGTCCGGATTCTTTTCCCGGGCCAGCTTGGCCATTCTTCCCACCTCTGCCACGCTGAGGGAAGGCCGGAGGGAATAGCCCCGGGACCGCTGGATATAGGCAACCTTGGCCCCTACGCAGGCCTCCGGTATCTTCTCATAATCCGGCGCCTCCCCTGCCATGGGGACCTCCCGGTAGTGGACGCCAAATTCTTTGAGGGAGCCGTTGTTCTCCCCCCGCAGGCCGATGGCTTCTTCTAATGTATCATAGGGCCGGCCGGTGAGGGATACCATGGTGTCCCCCGTCCGCAGCACTCCAAACAAGGCGGTCACCAGGGCATGGGTGCCGGAGACAAAGGTATGGCGCACCAGGGCATCCTCACAGCCCATTGCCTGGGCAAATACCGCGTCCAGGGTATCCCGGCCTCGGTCGTCGTAGCCATAGCCAGTGGTGCCGTGGAGATGATATTCAGACACATTGTTTTTGATAAAGGCAGAAAGGACCTTCAGCTGATTGTATTCACAGATTTCCTCAATCCGCCGGAAGGGTTCCCGGCACATTTCCTCCGCCTGTTTTGCCTTTTCCTCTAAGGCAGGCGCGATTTTAAAAAATTCCTGCTGCATGATTTGTCTCCTTATGTATGGTAACAATATTCTCCTTTTCGATGACAAAGCCCGCCCGCTGATAGATGCGGCAGGCATTCTCTTCCCGGGTCAGCAGCCGCAGCATCCTTCCCGGATACTGGGCGGACACATGGCCCAAAAGCCGCCGGAAATAGCCCTGTCCCCGGCAGTCCGACCGGGTGGCGATGTCAGATAGATATAGCTGCCCATCCAAACCCGACGCCGTCAGGGTGGCGGCTAGACCTCGGCTATCCCGGATTCCCCAGGTCTCCATCAGCCCTCGCCGGGCCCGATGGTTCCGGTCGCAGTACCACCCGTCAAAAGAGGGCAGTGTTCCCCGGACGCTCATAGAAAGCAGCTCATAAGCCTCCGCTTCGGAGGGATGTACCGCCCTTTCCTCCTCCCTGCCAGGAAGATCTCTGGCCCCCAGGGCCCAGATGGGCTTCCTCCGCCCCGGTATGTCCTGCAAATGGCGGGCAATCTCCCCGGTGCAGAGAAGGCTGTCCCAGGAAAGGGCGGAGAGATACTCCGCTATCTCTGCGGCCCCGGTCTCCTCCCCGGCCCAAGCCGTGGCTTCGCTATAAAAGAGGCAGAGACATCCCCCCGCCATCCCTTGGTTTTTCCATTCCCACACCTGGGAGAAGGGATACCGGTTCTCATAGGCCGCGAAATCCAGGGCACAGAGGAGGGACAGGGGACTTTGGAGGGGAATCTCCCGGCCGCCCCCTTCTAGGAGCCGGATCACCGGGCGCTCTCCTCCCAAATGGAGGCCAGCAGAGCGGCGGTCAGATCCCGCGTGGCGGTGATGTCCTGGGTCTTGAGGACACAGGAGGGGGAATGAAGGTACCGGCAGGGCATGGAGATAGCCAAGGTCCGCACTCCGGCCCGGGCCGTGTGTACCGACCGAGCGTCGTTGCCGCCGTAGACCCCCTCCTTGATCTGGGCCGGGATTCCCCGGCTCTGGGCTGTGGCTATGGCCAAGTTGACCAGCCCCTTGTCATAGATGGCGCCCCGGTCCATGACCGAGATCACCGGGCCCTTGCCCAGCCGGCAGACCTGATTTATTTCCTCCACCCCGGCGATGTCCGCCGCCGTGGTGGTCTCCAGCACAATGGCAAACTGGGGATCCACCCCAAAGGCCGCTGTCTGAGCCCCACGGGTTCCCACCTCTTCCTGGGTGGTGAAGACAAAGGTGGTATCATAGGGGATTTCTCCCTGGATCATATCCATTAAAATCGCGCAGCCCGCCCGGTCATCCAGGGCTCTGGCTTTGAGAAAGCCGTCTCCAAAGGGGGTAAAAGCGCTTTCCCATACCACGCTGTCCCCCAAGGAAACCAGCTTTTCCGCCTCTTCCTTGGTGTCCGCGCCGATGTCGATGTAAAGTTTATCCAGAGGCACCGTTTCGTCCCGCTCCTTGGCCGACTGCAGATGCATGGCCTTGGTGCCGATGATCCCCCGGACGCCTTCCGGCCCTACCCGGACCGGTTTTCCGATCACCACCCGGGGATCAATGCCCCCTACCTCGTCAAAGCGGAGCATCCCTGTCTCGGTGATGCCGGTGACGAGAAAGCCCACTTCATCCATGTGGGCCTCTACCATCAGGCGGTGGGGAGCCCGCTTTGCTCCCTGTTTCTCGCAGATGAGATTGCCCAAGGCGTCCACCCGCATCTGGCAATGACCCGCCAGCCGTTTCTGGATATATTCCCGCACCCGGCCTTCATCCCCGCTGACGCCGGAAAGAAGGCTCAAATCTTTGATGGTTTCCATGAGTCTGTCCATTTATTCCACCGCCTTTCCCGCCGCGCCAAAGGTATCTTTCACATAGGCCGCCATCAGCCGCCCACAGTATTCCACATCCCGCAGGTCAATGAGCTCGGTGGGGGTGTGCATATACCGCAGGGGGATGGAGAGGAGCCCGCAGGGCACCCCGGCTCCCGCCAGGGTAATGGCATCGGCGTCGGTGGAGGTAGCCCCCGACATCACCTCGGTTTGGTAGGGGATTTCATGTCTTTTGGCAGTCTCGGTCAGAGCGGCGCTCAGCTTTTTGGAGAGCACCGGGGAGACGCCGATCATCGGGCCTTTGGCCAGCTCCCCGCATTTGTGCCGGGGGGCATCTTCGGTGTAGGCAAAGCTCACATCCACTGCAATGGCCTGGGTGGGGCTTAGGCCAAAGGCGCTGGTCTTCGCCCCATTGCAAGAAAGCTCTTCCCGGGTGCTGAGGACCACGCTAACCCCGCAGGAAAGAGGCGCGTCCTTGAGAAGCTCCGCCGCATAGAGAACCGCGGCGCAGCCGGCCCGGTTATCCAGGGCCTTGGAGCTGATCCGATGCTCTCCCATGGCGGCCCCCTCGTGGCAGACAACGACCCGGGTTCCCAAGGGGATCTTTTCCCGGGCAGTCTCCCCGTCAAGGCCTACATCTATAGCTATTTCGTCCATCTGCGGCACCTTTTTGCTCTCCTCTCCCCGCTGGAGATGGGGAGGGATGGAGCAGACGACCCCATCCAGCTTTTCTTTGGCCAGCACCTTCACCGGGGAGGCCAGCAGGGTCCTGCGGTCCACACCGCCTACCGCCGCCACCTTGAGAAATCCGGTATCCTCGATGGCGGTGACAATCATCCCGATCTCATCCATATGGGCACAGAGCATGACATGCTCCCCGCTCTCCGGGACGGGATGGAGGGCGCAGATGAGATTGCCCAAGGCATCGGAATGTACCGGGCCCCATTTTTTCAGATAATCCGCCGCCACCTGAGCGGCTCCCTGTTCCTCCCCGCTGACGCCGTAGCGGGAGGCCAGGGTCAGGGTCAATTTTTTGATATCCAAACTGTTTCCTCCTTTGGATCAAAGCCCATGGACCAGGGACTTAAAGTGTTCTCCCCGGGCCTCAAAGTTGGGATACATATCAAAGCTGGCACAGGCCGGGGACAGGGTGACAATGTCCCCTTCTCCCGCGATTTCACGGGCCTTGTTTACCGCTTCCTCCATAGAGCCCACCCGGTAGATGGGCAGCTTCTTTTCATCGTAACCAGAAAAGCCTCGGACCGTATCCTCGATCTTATCCGCCGTCACCCCCATCAGGATGAGGGCTTTCACCTTTTCAATAATCTTAGGCGCCAAGGGCAGGAAAGGGATCTTTTTGTCATAGCCGCCGGCCAGAAGGATTACCTTTTGGTCAAAAGCGTTCAGGCCCGCGATGGTCCGGGTAGGGCTGGTGGCAATGGAGTCGTTATACCAACGCACCCCATCTAGAGTGCGCACCAGCTCAATGCGGTGCTCTACCCCTCCGAAGGTTTCCGCTGTGTGGACGATGTTTTCCATCTCCACCAGGCCCCAGGTGGCGCAGATCGCCGCCAGGTAGTTGAGGACATTGTGATCCCCCGGGATTTTGATTTTATCCCGGTTCATGACCTTGATGACATTGCCGTTGTCCGCAAAGAAAATATCCCCGTTTTCATCCATATAAGCGCCCCGCTCCACCAGGCCGTGGATAGAAAAGGTGAGAAGTTTTCCACGCACATCGGGGGCCAGGGACATGGCCGTCTCGCTGTCCGCCCCCAGCACGGCGGTGGAAAAGGCGTTCTGATGCAGCAGGATGTTCCGCTTGGCCCCGATGTATTCTTCCATGGTGCCATGGACGTCCAGATGGTTGGGGGCGATGTTGGTCACCACCGCCACATCCGGGCTTTCCCGCATGGAGAGCAGCTGGAAGCTGGAAAGCTCTACCACAGCGTAGTCCTCCGGCTCCATCTCCTCAATATGGGCAAGCAATGGCCGGCCGATGTTGCCACCGATGTGGACCCGTTTCCCCTGGGCCTTCAAAAGCTCCCCAATGAGGGTGGTGGTGGTGGTCTTGCCGTCGGAGCCGGTAACCGCGATCAGCCGGCAGGGACAAAGATCAAAAAAGACCTCCATCTCGCTGGTGACCACCTTGCCCTCCTTCCTGGCTTTTTGAAGGGCCTCGTTATAAAAATACATCCCCGGAGTGCGGAAGATCATATCCCCATCCAGGTGGTCAAGATAATTTCCCCCCAGGATAAAGTCAATCCCCTGGGCCCGGAGGGTGTCATAATCCTCCCCCATCTGTTCCCGGGTCCGACGGTCCCGGATGGTGACATGGGCCCCCTTCTGGGCAAAGAGGGAAACCAAAAGCCGGTGGCTGACTCCCAACCCGATAAAGGTGACGTCCTTGCCCCGGATCTGCTCAAAAAACTGTGCGACTCTGCTGTCCATATGCTTCCTTCCCGGCGCCGCTTGGGGAAATGCCTCCTGATGAGGGGTTCCCTGCGGGCCCTTGCCGCCGTTTGTTTTTCTTCCCCGATGATCCCAGGGAAAACGGCGTCATATACATCTTATTATTATACTTTTATGCAAAGAAAATATCAATCTCCCCGCCCCCTTCCAGAAAAAAACCTGTGCTTTCAAAAAAGGCCTGCCCTTTGGGGCAAGCCTTGGCATTTCATGGTTTTTTTCTATCGGTGGAAGTTTATAATCCATAGTGAATGATAAATTTCTCTTCCCGGATCCCCCGCTCAAAGAGGGCAAGGACAGGTTCAAATTGTCTGCCGTCCTGCCGTCTCCAAACTTCAGCAAAGAGAGAGGCAGAGGAGGGAGGGATCAGGGTGATCCCGCAGTAGTCCAGGTTGTATTCCGGGCGAAGGCGGGTATGCCAATAACAAGGAATATGTTCAAACTCCGGCAGCAGAGGGGAAAGGTCATCATCGCCCAGAAAAATACAGCCGTATTTTTCTGGATCATAGGTATCATACCGCTCCTTTCCCGGCGTTACCGGCATGATTCCAAAGCCGTGATTTGCCACAGAAGGTTCCCCTTTCTATTGAGAAGGCCAGCCAGGGCCTATCCCATCCATTTATCCAGCAGCCGGCGGAGCCCCGCGGAAAAACTATCCATAGAGGAGCGCAATAGCTCCGCAATCTGGCGCATATCCCCTTCAATGACGCCGCCGGAACCCAATCCGAAAAAGTCCCGGGCCCGGACCCGCTCATAGCGTTTGATGAGCTTTTTCAGCTGATCCGCCTGTTCTGGCGTCATCTGGGAGCGGCCTCCCCGCTGCAAGGTCCCCAGCAGTTTGTGGGTTTCGGTGATAATCTCATCGTATTCCCGCCGCCGGGCCTCTTTGAACCGGGCGATCTGCCGCAGCTCGTCCCGCTCATCCACAAACTGTATCTCGATGAGGGTGGCTTCTCCGCCCAGATCCCGGATCTTATCGGCCAGCCTCCCAAAAGCGCGGAGATTTACCGGATTTTTGGGCAGGATGGCCACCCCCTGCTTAAAATAGTCGGCGCCCATCTCCTTAAGCTTGCGCCAGACATAAACCCGGTTCTTTGATGGATTGACCGGCAGATTATAGCCAAGCCCCATCCATTTGACCCGTTCCGGCAAATGCTCCGCCCCCTTTCTCAAGACAAAAAACGCTTTGTTCCTATTGTAATAGATGTTACTATTTTTCGCAACTAGTTTTCCCCGATTTTCTCTAAAAAAGAAGGGGGCGGACACCGGGCCAGTCCTTGTAATTTCGGCCAAATAATGATAATATTAATTAGTTAATATGGCGGTTGCAACTGAAATCATAGGGGGAAAACTATGTCTGTAAAAAACCTGATTTTGCCTGACACCTATCTGAATAAATTGGATATACTGGAGACGGAAGTGGCCATCAAGCTGGTCAAGGATACCTTTGAACGGGAGCTGGCCGATGCCCTCTCTTTGACCCGGGTTTCGGCGCCACTCTTTGTCCGGCCCGAAACCGGGCTCAACGACGACCTCAACGGGGTAGAGCGGCCGGTACAGTTTGACATCCGGGAACTGGGCGCCGATGTGCAGATTGTCCACTCCCTGGCCAAATGGAAGAGGATGGCCCTGCGCCGCTATGGCTTTGCGCCGGGAACAGGGCTTTATACCGACATGAACGCCATCCGGCGGGATGAGGACCTGGACAATCTCCACTCGGTCTATGTGGACCAGTGGGACTGGGAAAAGGTCATCGACCGGGATCACCGGAATCT
>NZ_CBDTOK010000074.1:0-26311 GCF_965361945.1 Zongyangia sp.
GTACATACGGCCACGAATTGGACGGAGAGCAAAACCAGGTAGCAATCCGGGTCAACTCATTATTCTTGGAGCTTCTTAAGCGTCGGGGAAAAAGGATGAGTGCGGTACCAAGTGTGGTAAAACAAAAATAGACCGCCCAGGAATGGCTTTCCTGAGCGGTTTTTTTGGTGGAGGCGACGGGAGTTGAACCCGTGTCCGAAAATCTCTCCATGCGAGTTTCTCCGAGTGCATTCTGTCCTTTACATTCCCTCAGTCAGCCGCCGGCAGAAAGGCTGCTGGCCTTGGTATCCTCTGATGTGTGTCTACGGCCGAGGAACTCCATGGACACATGGACCACTCATCGACGCCTATATCCGGTCCGTGGTACTACCGGACTAGACGGCAGCAGTTAAGCTGCGTACGCTACGTTATCGTTTGCGTTTAATTTTAAAGTTTCGGATTTTTAAGAGGGTCCGAACCTCTACTCGCTGCTCACACTTCAAAATCCCCGTCGAAGCCGTTACGCCCCCTTCTTTCATTTTAATATTTCCCTCTGTCCTTCATGGCTCGATCCATATCCCGTTTGGCGTCCCGGCGGGCCATATCCTCCCGCTTGTCGTAGAGTTTTTTACCTCTGCACAGCCCAACGGATACCTTCACATGGGAGCCTTTAAAATAAAGGGAGAGGGGCACCAAGGTGTATCCTTGCTGCTTGACAAGCCCAAAGAGCTTGTTGATCTCCCTCCGGTGCATCAAAAGCTTGCGGATCCGAAGGGGATCTTTATTGAATATATTCCCCTTTTCATAGGGGCTGATATGCATTCCCTTGATAAAAATTTCGCCGTTGTCAATATCACACCAGCTATCCTTGAGGTTGACCTGGCCTTGGCGGATGGATTTCACTTCTGTACCAAAGAGCTCAATGCCCGCCTCATAAGTGTCCTCTACAAAATAATCGTGGCGCGCCTTTCGGTTGAGCGCGATGGTCGCGCTTCCCTTTTTCTCCGCCATGGCCTCTCCCTCCTTACCTATGATATCTCAAACCAGCAAGAAAAACCTGTCAGATTTCGCTGCGCCCTTCCAGAGCGCGGTAAAGGGTCACCTCATCCGCATACTCCAGGTTGCCGCCTACGGGGATGCCGTAGGCAAGCCGTGTCACCTTGACGCCCAGCGGCTTAATCAGCTTGGAAATATACATAGCGGTGGCCTCCCCCTCCACTGTGGGGTTGGTGGCCATGATGACCTCCTTCACGGCCCCGTCCTGGAGCCTTGTCAGAAGTTCCTTGATGTAAATCTGATCCGGGCCAACCCCCTCCATGGGGGAAATCAGGCCGTGGAGCACATGATAGAGCCCATGATACTCCTTGGTCCGCTCGAATGCAATCACATCCCTGGGATCCTCCACCACGCAGATGGTGGACCTATCCCGGGCGGGATTGCCGCAGATGGGGCAGGTTTCCCCGTCCGTCAGGTTTTGGCAGACGGAGCAGTGGCGGATTTTCTCATGGGCCTCGGTGATCGCCGCCGCGAATTCCTGAGCCTGCTCTTTGGGCAGTCCCAGCACATAGTAGGCTAGGCGTTGGGCGGATTTTCGCCCGATGCCCGGCAGGCGCTCAAATTGTTCAATGAGCTTTGTCAGTGGTAAAACGTTATATGCCATGCTTCTCTCGTCTTTCCAGTCCTCATTGCCGCTATGATCTACAGAATCCCCGGCATGGACAGTCCGCCGGTGATCTTCTCCATCTCCCGGGACTGCACTTCCTCCACATTGCGGATGGCCTCGTTGACCGCGGCAATGATCAGATCCTGGAGCATCTCAATGTCCTCCGGATCCACAATTTCCGGCTGCAGCACAATGGATTTGACCTCTTTTTTGCCGGTGATGGTGATTTCTACCGCGCCGCCGCCCGCTTTGGTGGTGTATTCCCGCTCCTCCAGATCCGCCTGGAGCTTGGCCATATCCTCCTGGATCTTCTGGGCCTGGCGGAGCATATTGTTCATATTGCCGCCGGGGCCGCCGCCGAATCCCTGTGGTAATCTTGCTTTCATGGTTATATCCTCCTATGATCCATCATTTCAAAAAAATTCTCTTTTTATTTTACTGGCCGGTGACGGAAACGTCAATCCCCGCCTTCTGGGCCATCTGTTCCAGCATTTTCAGCGGATCCTCTTTGGCCTTCTCCTCCCCGGTTTTCTTGTAGGGACCCAGACGGTACTTCTTACCGGTCTGCGCTCTCAGGGCGTCCCGAAGGCTCTCTTTCGTATAATCCGACTGGCGGATCAGCTTGACAAAAAGCTCATCCGGCGCGTCGATGAGGACAATGTCCCCTTTGACATAGGCTTTGGAATCCTTGAGGGCGCCGTGAAGGGCAGGATTGGTCCCCTTCAGGCGTTCCATCACCTGTTCCCAGCAGGAAAGCTCCTGCATCTGTTCCATATGCTCCGGCACAATATCCGCCTCTTTCGGCTCCTGCCGCAAAGGCTTTGGGGAAAGGCTGGGGGGAGAAGCCTCCAGCCGGGAAGGATGCGCCATCATCGCCTCCAGCCGCTCCAGCCGTTTTTCCATCTCCTGGAGCAGCTGGAGGGTTTCCTCCGGCACACTCCCTTCCTGGGCGGGGAGGGCCCCCTTCTTTTTGCGCAGGGCGATCTTTACCACCGCCATCTCAAATTCGGTGCGCTTGGAGCTGGCCCGGGAAAGCTTGCCCAAGGTTTCCTGCAATATTTCCATGGTGGCGAGGATGTCCTCCATGGACATTTTTTCGGATATGTGAGAGAGACGCTCATAATTTTCTTTGGTGGTGACCACCAGCTCCTGGGCCCCTGGAACCGCCTTAATCATCATACAGCCCCGCAGAGCGGTAATCAGCTGGTCGCAGACCCGCTCAAAGTCAGAAGAGCCTTGGTGGAGCTCATCAATCAGGGAAAACGCCCGGCTGCTGTCCCGCTGGGCCAAGGCTTCCACCAACTGATAAATCTGTTCGCTGTCCGCCAGGCCGGAAGCCGCCACCACCGTAGCCACGTCTACATGAGCGCTGTAAGAGGAACAGAGGTCGAGGATGGAAAGGGCGTCTCTCATCCCGCCGTCGGCCAGCCGCGCAATAAACAGGCCGGCGTCCTCCTCTAAAGCAATGCCCTCCTGTTCCGCCACGGCCTGGAGCCTGCCGGCGATGAGCTCGCTGGGAATCCGGCGGAAATCAAACCGCTGGCACCGGGAGACAATGGTGGCCGGCACCTTGTGGACCTCGGTGGTGGCCAAGATGAAGATCACATGGGTGGGCGGCTCCTCCATAATCTTCAGCAGCGCGTTAAACGCGCCGACGCTGAGCATATGGGCTTCGTCGATAATATAGACGCGATATCCCGCCTTCACAGGGGTAAAATTCGCCTCTTCCCGCAGCTCCCGGATGTTGTCCACACCGTTGTTGCTGGCCGCGTCAATCTCCACCACATCCAGCACCGCTCCGTCGTCAATGCCTGTGCAAAGCTCGCATTCCCCGCAGGGATCCCCGTCCCGGGGACGCAGGCAGTTCACCGCCTTGGCCAAAATCTTGGAACAGGTTGTTTTTCCCGTGCCCCGGGAGCCGGTAAACAGATAGGCGTGGGCGCATTTTCCCTCTTTGACCTGGTTTTTTAGGGTGGTGGTAATATGTTCCTGCCCCACCACATCCTCAAAGACGCGGGGGCGGTACTTGCGGTATAATGCCTGGTACAAATCCACCCCTCCCCTTCTGCTTTTTGGATATGACAAAGAGCAGGAAACAACCGGTAAGATCCGGCTTTGGCCATACACTTTGTCACACGGACATACAGGCTTTGCTGTGGCACACAAAGAAATCCGCTTAATGCTGCTCGGTTCCCCGCCTGACATGGTTCACGGCGCTCTGTCGCACAGGACCCGCATGTCCGCATGACGAAATGCATGAATGTCCCTGCCCCGGTGGAAATTCCACCTTACTCTTTCAGTTGTCCTCGGGGCTCACGCCCAGATGTATCATTTATTATACTATAATTTCTTTCTAAAGACAACTGTTTTTTTCTTCTCTTCCTCTCCTTCCCTTTTATCATTGCCCCAAATATGATAAAATATAGAAAAACTCTGGGAATGTGAGGAGAAATATGGAGCTTCAGAAAAACGATGTCGTTACCCTTTCCATTGCGGATATTACAAATGACGGCAACGGCGTAGGACGCTTTGACGGAATCGCCGTCTTTGTTCCCGGCACAGCCGTCGGCGACGTCCTTCGGGTGCGGATCGTCAAGGTGTGCAAAAATTACTGCTATGGCATTGTGGAGGAAATTCTCTCCCCCTCCCCTGATCGAACCGAACCCCATTGTCCTGTTTACCGGCAATGCGGCGGGTGCAGCCTGCGCCATATTTCCTATGAGGCGGAGCTTGCCATCAAACAGGGCTGGGTCTATGAGAACATGCGCCGTATCGGGAAGGTAGAGCAGGCTGTCTTTGCGCCCATCCTCCCCTCCCCCAAAGAGGAAGGCTACCGCAACAAGGCCCAGTACCCGGTGGCGGCCGGTGAGGACGGAGGGCTCAAAATCGGTTTTTTCGCCAGGCGGAGCCACCGCATTGTCGACGGCGGCGCCTGTGCCCTTCAGCCCCCCGTCTTTGCAGAAATTGTGGAAACCATCCGGCAGCTATGCCAGCTTTACCATATTCCTGCCTATGACGAAGCTTCGGGGAAGGGGCTGCTGCGCCATATTTACCTGCGCTCCTCCCAAAACGCGGAGAAAATCATGGTCTGCTTGGTTCTCAAAGGGCCTCAGCTCCCCCATGCCCAGGCGTTTGTCGAGGCGCTCACCGGGAAGTTCCCGCGGATCAGGAGTATTGTGATCAATATCAACCCCCGTTCCACCAATGTCATTTTAGGCCGGGAATGCCGCACACTGTGGGGCGAAGATACCATTCAGGACACCCTATGCGGCATGGAATTTTCTATCTCTCCCCTCTCCTTTTACCAGGTGAACCGGGAGGGCGCCCAGGTGCTGTATGAAACGGCCCGGGATTTCGCCGGGTTACAAGGCACAGAGGTGCTTCTCGACCTATACTGCGGCGCCGGCACCATCGGCCTTTCCATGGCCCCCTATGTCAAAGAGGTCATTGGGGTAGAAATCATCCCCGACGCAGTGGAAGACGCGCGGAAAAACGCCCGGAAAAACGGCATTTCCAACGCCCGCTTTCTCTGCGCCGATGCGGCCGAAGCCGCGCGAACCCTCCGGGAAGAAGGCATTGTCCCGGATGTGGTCATCATCGACCCGCCCCGCAAAGGCTGCTCCTCCGGGCTGATTGACACCATCTGCGCCATGCATCCTCAGCGGGTGGTTATGGTTTCCTGCAACAGCGCCACCGCCGCCCGAGACTGCGCTCTATTTGAGCAGCAGGGCTACCAGGCGATGCGGGTCCAGCCTGTGGACATGTTCCCAAGAACCACCCATGTGGAGACGGTAGTCCTTTTGGGGAGGAAAAAGGCCGATGGTGAAGAAAGTTCCCTGCCCCATGAAACAGCGGGCGAGACGGTTGTTCATCTGCCCCGCTGATAATTTGAGAAGATAGGAAATATAAAGGAAAAAATTTATGAATATCTGGTCCGTTTTTATCACCTTGGAAGTTCTTTTCATTAATTTAGCGCTTTTCAATCGGTGCTGTAAACGAAAATACGGCATCGGCGTCACCATCATTTCCCTTGCTGCTTTTACCGCTTTCTTCCTATTCAGTGCTGGTCTCCTGTATTCCGGATTTGGTGACGGGAAGCTAGCCGTTGGAGGATTTCTATATCTCATCCCTCTTTTTCTCCTATATAAAGAAAAAATATCTCGGCTGTTCATCATTATGTGTATGTGCTGGGCCTTTACTATGAGCATTTGGGCCCTCTCCATTCAAATTGGGCGTCTCATTACTGGAAACAACCTATATTTTTGGATTTTTATCATCCAAACCGTTCTATACGCTATCATCCTCTATCCCTTTTTTAAGTACATTGCACCGAAATACCTTGCCATCCTGTACAATTTAAAAAAGTTTGATCAAAACTGTGGAAAATATTTTGATTTGGTCTGTTTTCTTCATGTCATCATGGTCATGATTTTAAACCTTACCTTTTTTCAGGGCAGCGGCAGTATTATGAAAGTATTGGCTATCTTATTGCTTTCCTCCATCACCATTCTTTCCTATGCCATGCTTTACCGTATGGTATCCGATTCTATTCGCATCGTCCAGCTCCAGCAGACCTCCCGACAGGATTCCCTCACCGGCCTCGCTAATCGCGCCTGCCTTTTTGACGATCTCCGGCTCTTAATTGAGCAAAAAGAAACCTTTTCCATTTTGTTTATGGATCTAGACCGGTTTAAGGAAATAAACGACCGTTATGGTCATATGATAGGGGATCAATATCTCCGACATTTCGCAACTATGTGTACAAAATCCTTCGAAACAAAAGGGAAGGTCTATCGCTTTGGCGGCGATGAATTTGTCGTGCTTTGTGAAGGCAGAATATCGCCGTCGGCTGTGGAACAGATTCAACTTTGCCGTGATTGGAACAAGGGAGCGCCTTGTCCCTTTAACCAGGTCAGCACCGGTTTTTTGGAATGCAGTCCGCCCTTTCCCGATGCAGAACAGCTCATCCAACAGGTAGATCAGAATATGTATGAAATGAAAATCAAAAAGCAAAGAGGATAATCCCGATAAAATGTGGCCGTGACTTTCTTTGCTAAAAGGAGCGGCATCTGTCTCTTTCTTCTTTTTTCACAATCAATCGATAGGAGCGGCCGGCAAAGGCCGCCCTTTCACTTCGGTACCAAGGAGGTAGCTTTATGGAACAGCCTCTCACCCTGAAGGCCATTGCCCACCTTCACAATGATTTCCCTACAAAATTCGGCTTGCCCCGTCAAAGCGGCCTTGTGGAAAATTTGCCGGCAACCATCGTCTTTACGCCGGAATACCGCAACCCTCACGCTTTGCGGGGGCTGGAAGGCTTCTCCCATATCTGGCTGATCTGGGAGTTTTCCAAAGCCCGGCGTCAGGGCTGGTCTCCCACCGTCCGTCCGCCCCGGCTGGGAGGAAACCAGCGGATGGGAGTCTTTGCGACCCGTTCCCCCTTCCGCCCCAACGCCCTGGGGCTCTCCTGCGTGAAGCTGGAAAAAATTGAGCGTCATCCGGAAATGGGGCCGGTGCTCCATGTTTTGGGGGCCGATCTGATGGACGGCACCCCTATCTTTGACATCAAGCCCTATCTTCCTTTTGTGGACAGCCATCCCGAGGCTTCCGGCGGCTTCGCCCAGGAAAGGAAAGATCACGCCTTAGAGGTGGATTGCCCTCCCGCCCTGCTGGCCAGAATTCCGGCCTCTCTCCAGGAAGGCCTCTTGGGGGTGCTGGCCCAGGATCCACGGCCCTCCTATCAGGATGACCCTGAGCGGATCTATGGTTTTTTCTTTTCGGACTATGAAATCCGCTTTACGGTAGAAGGCAATCTGCTGACAGTCCGAGAAGTGCTGGCCCGTCGCGGCTAAGTCCGCTTCTATCAACAGCTTTGAAAAGGAAAGATCTGACATGAATCAAAAGCGCGCCGCTTTAAAGGCGGCATTTCCCTATACCCTGCCCATCTGCGCCGGTTTTACCTTCCTAGGCCTTGCCTATGGGATCTATATGAACAGCATGGGGTTTTCCTTTGTCTATCCCATGCTGATGAGTCTGCTCATCTTCGCGGGTTCTATGGAGTTTGTCACCGTCAGCCTTCTGGTATCCTCTTTTCACCCACTGCATGCCTTTCTTCTTGCGCTCATGGTCAATGCCCGGCATCTGTTTTACGGCATCTCTATGCTGGACAAATACCGGGGCACGGGCAAGAAAAAGTTTTATCTCATTTTTGGCATGTGTGACGAATCTTTTACCATCAACTGCTACAATGACCCTCCCGCCGGGGTGGACAAAGGCTGGTTTATGTTTTTTGTCACCCTGCTCAATCACTGCTATTGGTTTTTAGGCTCCACCTTGGGAGGACTGCTGGGATCCCTGATCCATTTTAACACGGAGGGGATCAATTTTGTGATGACGGCCCTATTTGTGGTCATCTTCATGGATCAGTGGTTTCACCAAAAAGAACATGTTCCCGCTATTCTCGGCGTCGTCTCCTCCACCATCTGCCTGGTGGGGCTCGGTTCGGGCAGCTTTATCGTCCCGTCCATGATTCTGATCCTGCTCGGCCTGACTCTGCTGCGGGGCCGCCTGCAAAAGGAGGAAGGTATCTCATGACCATGACAACCGGACAAGCGGTCATCACCGTGGCAGCCGTGGTTTTAGGCACCATGCTCACCCGCTTTCTGCCCTTTCTTCTCTTTCCCGCCAATAAACCCACCCCGAAATACATCCAATATCTAGGCAAGGTCCTTCCCTGCGCCGTCATTGGGCTGTTGGTGGTCTACTGCCTCAAGGATATCTCCCTCCTTCATTGGCCCTACGGCATCCCCGAGGCCATCGCCATCGGGGTAACAGCGCTGCTGCACTGGTGGAAACGGAATATGCTTTTATCCATTGCCGCCGGCACCCTGGTGTATATGGGGCTGGTGCAGTTTGTTTTTGTATAGGAAAGGAGGTTTCCTTGGTGGACGACATGGTGCTGGGTCTTGTGCAGATGCAAAGCACTAGGGGCGATATCCCAGGCAATTTGGCCCGGATAAACTCCTTCTGTCAAAAGGCGCAGGCCCATGGGGTGGATTTGCTCTGTTTTCCCGAGCTTTCCGTCACCGGCTATCACGGGGCTGCCCAGCTGGCCCAGCCGCTGTCCGGCTTTATTCCCCAATCCCTGTCCCGGATGGCGCAGCGCTATGGCCTCTCCATCTGCGCCGGATTTGCCGAAACATCCGCGGAGGATAAGCCCTATCTTTCTCAGCTGCTCTGTACGCCGGAGGGGCAAATTTTTTCCTATCACAAAACCCACCTGGGGCGCCGGGAGCTGGAATCCTTTGCTCCCGGGGATGTGCTCCCCGTTTTTAAGACGCCCAAAGGGAAGGTCGGCATCGCCCTCTGCCTGGAGGCCCACTATCCTGAGATTGCTTCCACCTTGGTTTTGCGAGGCGCGGAGGTTCTGCTCTATCCCTTCGCCTCTCCCCTGGCCCCCCGCCGCCGGCGGGAAAGCTGGAGCCGCACCCTTTCCGCCCGGGCTTATGATGCCGGGGCCTATGTGGGCTGCTGCAATGCTTTAGGGCCCTGCGGAGATCGGGCCCGCTTTTCCGGAGGGGTCATGGTCTTTGATCCGCGGGGCCAGGTCCTGGCGGAATCCTTTGGGGAGGAAGGGGAGTTAACAGTGGCTTCCCTCCCTGGCCAGCCTCTCAACCGGCTGCGGGAGAAGGGGATGTCCTCAATGAAAGAGCCCTTTTTTCTGGCTGGAAGAAGGCCAGAGCTTTATCGATAAATAAAAAGCTGTAGAAAATTTTCTACAGCTTTTTTATTCTCATGGGAGACAAGAAAATTGCCTTTTTGAACCGGGCGGCGCCACAGGGGTTCTTTTTCTATTCGAAAACGAATTCCCCGCCCTTTAAGATCAATTTGTCATCCAAATATAGGTCCGGCTTGAGGATAACTCCGTCCAAATGGCAGTCCGCTTTGTTGGTGCCGCCAAAGGAGGTATTGGTTCCAAAGGCGATGTGGACGGTGCCATAAATCTTCTCGTCCTCCAAAATCTGACCGCAGAGAACAGCGCCTCGGTTGGTTCCGATTCCCAGTTCGCCAAGGGTGGCGCTGTGTTCATCTTGGGTTAAGAAGGCCACCTTTTCACTCTGTTTTCCCGAGATCCGCCGCAGCTTGCCGCCAGAGATCTCCACATACAGCGGCTCCTCCAATCGGCCGACGCCTACCATAGAGCCATCAATGAGCATCTCTCCGTCACAGGCGTCCTCCCGAGGCGCAATATAGGCTTCTCCGGAGGGCAGGTTCCCTGCTTGGCCCGGCTGCTTATAAACACCGGTGCTGGCAATTCCCTTTCTGCCGTCTAAGTTCAGCCGCAGGGTATGCCCCTCCTTGACAATGGTGGCGCTTTTTGCTTGGGTCAAAAGGTCTGTTATCCTCAGGGTCAGACGTTCCACTTCTCCATAGTCAGCGCATATCGCCCCTCGCTGAAACATCTCCTCGGTGATGTCCGGCATGGTGGCGATCCGAGCGCCGGCCTTCACCGCCTGAATCCGGGCATTCGTATGGGTGAGGGACTGAGCGGTGGGAACCAGCACCACATCGGCGCTTTTCATGGCTTGCGCCACCGCCGCCGGAGGTTCCTGTCCCGATACCTCCCGGGGGAGCATCTGCATAAGCAAGGCCTCTGCGCCCATCTCCCTTGCAGCCTGGTAGAGAACTCGTCCGATGCTTTCCTTCCCATCATCGGTCACAATGAGCACCTGTTCCCCTGGCTGTATTCCCATACAATCTGCCAGGATTTTTTTTGATCTCTCCAGCAGTGTCATAGCGCTTCCTCCTCACCGGCCAATTCTCTTACCACCCGTGCCAGTACTGTTCGGGGCAGCAGAACCGGCTTTCCCGTCGCCTGGTGAAAAATCCGTTTCATCTTCACCGTATAGCCGATGCAGTCCAGGATAAGCAGGTCAACATCCAGCTCGCGGAGCTTTTCCGCAGCGGACTGGATCCCCTCCATATCAGCGTAGGGAGACGCCGCCACCACATGGACTTCCTTGGCAATGCCATCCCACCGCCGGATATTCTGTTCCTTTTGGGAAATATCCGGTACTACCACGCCGATTTTTCCACGCCGCGCCAGAGCGGGCACCAATCCGTCCAGCAGCCGGCAGGGATAAATCAAGGGGACCTGCCCCTGTAGCTGCGGTGGAAATTCCCCTGTACAGAGCATGAGAATCATCTGCACACCTTGGGCTGTCAAGGTGTCGATGGCCTCTTGCAGCCGGGGTAGAATATGCCGTTCGGCAAAGCGGACGCTGGTGCCATCTTTCAGCCGGGAAACCAAGACATAATCCCCCTGCTGCGGCTCGATGGCCCGCAGCTGCTCCGGCGTCATATGATCCAGCGCCCCAGCCTGTATCAGCTGGATATCGTCCCCTAAAATTGGGAGGATATCGTCTGTCACATCGACTCTCGGAGACTGTCCTACGGTAATTGCTCCAACTTTAATCATAGTTCTCCCTCTTTTCCATTGAGCCCAAACAGGCCGGGAGGACTCCCGGCCTGTCTTTCTTTTCACATAAAAATCGAGTCTGGCGCCTATTTCCCCTTGGTTTGCAAATGTTTCATAGACCCGTAAAGCTTTACTATACTGTCAAACTCCTCTGGGTCATAAAAGCTGCAATCTCCCCTGCCGTAGGCTTTTGCAACCTCCAGCATAAATCGGGCTGCTTCCTCTATATCGGTGAGGTGGCTAGCACCGGTGGCGCAGCCGGGAACGGTTGTCTGCGCTGTAATGGCCACCCCTACCACCGGAGCATCTGTAGCCGTACAGGGCTGCAGGATGCTGTTGAGATGATACAGCCCATTGCCGTAGGGGGTGATATCCTGGGTGGACAGCGCAAATACTTGGGGCAGCTGACCTGTGGTAATCTCCATGATATCCAGCAGAGATTCGCTCACTTTGAGGATATATCCCTCTTTCACCGTCGGAGAAATGGCAAATCCCCGATGGTTGATAATCCGGTTGCCTTTGGTGGTATCCACGCACAAAATGGCGTCCAGTTCCGGGGTCACTTCCTCCCGATTCACCTGGGACATCTCCACCGGTGAACCCATAAAAGGCACCGGCTTATGGGGCTGGGTCGGCGCGTTAGGGCAGATATGCGTGGAGATGAACACATCCCCCTCCAGCACATCCCCTTTTTTCTGCATATCCAAAAGCTTTGCCGCCAGCGACAACGCGATCAGCGCGCCGTCCCCATCGGAGACAAAGCCGATCCGCTCCGGGCGGGCGCCTAGCCCTCCCAGGCGGCCAAGCAGTCCGATGGTGGGAGCGTCTCCTCCGGAGGACTTGCCACACCGGCCTGGAATCCGCACCTTAATCATATCTGTCTTTCCCTGAGGACCCTCCAGAGGATAAACCTCTACATTGCAGTCAGGTGCAATACCTTTAAGGTAGGCCATCGCCTTCTCCCCGCTGGCGTCAGCCGCATCCAGCAGATCGTAAAGCTCAATAAGCTGTTTGATGAGCATATTTTTCCTCCCTTAGTATTCTTCGGTCAGGCGGCCATAGGATGTAGGACGGCGGTCCTTGAGATAAATGACCTCTTTTTCTCTGGAGTCGGCCACCTCATCCAGATCAATCGTACAGACCAGCAATTCCTCGGTATCCACGCCAGCCTCGGCCAACAGCTTGCCCCGGGGATTAAAGACCTTGTTATCTCCAAACATGCTGCAGTTGCCCTCTACACCTACCCGGTTAATGCCGGCCACAAAGCAGGCATTTTCCAGGGAACGGGACATAAAATAGATATCCCACATATCCTTGTCCCAGATGGGGAAAGCAGAGGGGCAGAGAATTAACTCCGCACCGTTGAGGGTCAGGATTCTGGCCACTTCCGGGAATCCGCCGTCATAGCAGATCATCATCCCCACCTTGCCGAAATCCATCTCAAAAACAGGATACTCATAGCCTGGACGGAAATAATAGCGCTCTCCAGCCCATAAATGGGTCTTGTTGTAGGTGCCCATTAGCTTGCCCTCTCGGTCGATGACAATCAGTCCGTTGTAGAGCACGCCGGGGATATCACTGTTGAGGACGATGGGAGCTACCACATACATATGAAGCTTTTTCGCGTATGCCGCCAGCTTCTGGAAGGTCTCCCCTTCCGGATCCTCTGCCAGCTCGCCATAACGTTTGCCGATAATGTCCGGGCTATAGCCGGTAGAGAACATCTCTGGGAAACAGATAAGATCCACGTTTTTCTCGGCCGCTTCTTCCATATAAGCGATGGCCTTTTCTACATTGGCCGCTTTATCCATCATTTTGCAATCCATCTGCACCAGTCCCAGTGTCATCTTGCGCATCTTTGCATACCTCTTTTCTCCTTCGTGAGAAAACGGGCTCACACAGTGAATTCTCACGGCGGACACCCGTTTTTCAAAATGGTCGACTTTCGGAATAAATTAGTCTACAAGCGAATTTTGTCTTTTCACCTTCATCCATACAAAATGGACGATAAAGCTGACGATCATGCCATCAATCGCAGGAGCTGTAGTCAGGGTAATGGGTGTATAGGTCGTCAAATAAGACACAATAGATCCAATAATCCAGGCGGTACAAGCCGGGATATTGACTTTTCTTAATCTATCAATGTATTTTTCCTCATAGTACTGAGAGTTGAAGAAATAATAGTCTGCAATGATTACTCCACCCATTGGAGGAATCAAAACGCCCAGATAATTGAGAAAGGTTGTGAAATTCTGATAGATACCGGTCAGCGCCAAAATAATACCGATTAATCCCGACAAAGCGTTGAGCTGGTATTTCTTCATTTTCTTAAAGACAACTGAAAAACCAAGGGTAGAGCAATACAGATTGTTGTCATTAGAGTTCCACTGGGCGATAAGTAAGATAATAAGAGCAATGATACCCCAGCCTAATTTGAGCATAATCTGTACAATATCCCATTCGCCCGTGGCCTGGCAGGTGATAACGCCGATGAGCATCATGATGGGAACCACAATGGCGAAGGCCATGACAGCCGCGCCCACTGTATGTTTCGGAGATTTTGCATATCGGGAGACATCCGGCGCTACAACCGCACCTACAATGAAGGATGCCACTGCCACCGAGACACCGTAGCCGATGGTAATGGGTTCACCTGAACCACGCATGTTCCAAATTTCTGTCAAGGACATGCCAGAAACGACCTTCCACAGCGATGCCAGAAGAAGGATCATAAGAAGTGGTACTGCCACTTTACTCAGAATATCTTGCGCCTTATATCCAAAGGTAGAAGATAAGATCATCAAAATGCCGCCGATCACAATACAGAGAAGCGGAGAAACTGATTGGTGAAAGACCATTTCCCATGTGGTGGCTGCTGTGTCTCCAAAAAGTCCTAATTGCACGCCAAACCATCCGAAAGATCCGAAAGCCTGGATCACTGCAATGATGATAATTGCGGCTTTTCCAAAGGTAAACTGACTGACCATAGCTGTGGAAAAACCAGTTTTCGCGCCAACAATTCCGCACAGTGATGTCACCAGGGCAAGGACTGCACCGCCAATAAAAGCTGCCAATAACGCATGCTGGAAAGTCAATCCGTCTCCCAAGGTTCCACCGGTAACAATCAGGCCCAGACTAATGCCCACGCCTGCCCAGATACATCCCATGGAGATCCAGCCTTTCCTCTGATCTGCGGGGACAGCCGTTCTGGCATAATCGTTTAGTATTTGTTCTACTGCCATAACCATTCCCTCCTCATTTGCAATACTGCATATACTCCATACAATTTTTGTCTTTTCTACAAAAACAGATGTACATCTCCCACATATGGAGTAAATAAAGTATAGCATGGAGAGATATTGGTGTCGATGTTCACTACGAATGAAAAAAAACACAATTCATGTGCATCATGCACATTCACAAAAAATATCGCATTTTTAACGCCAGGCCAAGATTAAATAAATTCTCATTTTTTGAGAGATTGTAGCCGGTAATTTTCTCTATCTTTTTAATTCTGTTCGACAGGGTATTTCGATGCAAAAACAGTTCTTCCGCCGTTTTATTCCTTGCTCCCATATTTTTCACCAAGGTCTCCAGGGTTTCCAGCAGCCTAGTTTTATTTTTTCGATCGAATTCTTGCAGCTCCCATATGGTAGTTTCTACGAAGCGTCGAAAATAGGGAGAATCAGCTGTTTTCATCAATGCCTGTTCCAAACGCACATCCCTAATGTCCACCACTGCCCGTCGGATATTTGGCATCCTGCCGATGGCAATGGCGTCTCGCGCTTCTTCATAAAAGGAGGGAATCTCTATGTATTCCCGGCAGGTCTCGGAAATGCCGATCGTCAAATTCATGCCAAACTTCTCTCTGATGCGTCCATGGATTTCCTGGAACGCCTCGAAGAGCTGCTGTTTGTGGTAGACATCGCTCATCAAGCAGGTGAAGCTATCGCTTTTGGTAATGACGTTGCAGTGCACTCCCCGACTCGCCATGTGTTTTTTGATGGCACTGCTAATCCCCTCTTTTAGCTGCTGGATATCTTCTTCCTGTAGATGAAGGCTGGCCGCTTCGAAATCGTCTATATCAGCCACCGCAATACGCAGCGGTACACCGGGCCAGCGAAGCATCTGAGCGCGATAATCCGCCTCATCGGCAAGTTTAATATTGCCCGTCATCAGATCGATAAACAGGTTAGAATCCATGATCCGGGTATTGTCTTCCAGAACCTGCAGCTTTGCAAACTCCAAGGCCAAACTCGTGGCCGCATGGTTAAGGGCAATCAGCTGCATGTCATCAGGGAACCGCTCCATATAGACGACAAAAATATATCCGCAGATCTGCTTTTTCACAATCGCGCTGCGCGAAAGAAGACGAATACCTGCCGGACCTTTCAACTGGCGGGTAATATCTCCTCCCTGCACCTGATCTGTCAGCTGCGCGATGAGTCGTAAGGAGCCATCGGCATCCGGCGCAAATAGCTCCGCCGGTGCAAAACGTCCCTGGGCGCCACTTTGAGAAAGCACTTCGAAATTGGGGGTTGTGATGATAACCGGCTGGCTGATTAGATTGGAAAGCATCTGGGTGATTTCCTCAAAGCCACCGGAATTCAGTTCCAGTTCCATAAACTTAGCATTCATCAACTCAGAAAATTCCAGCTTGTTATTGTGCTCATCCACCAAAGCTTTCATCAGAGGGTGGGTAATATCAATAAAGGGAATGTCGGGAGGAATTTCAATCAAGGGTACTTGGAGCCTGTCAGCCAAGGCAATGGCATCCTCTGAAATGCTTCCCAAAAAACGCGTTTTGATGGCTAAGCCCGCCGCCTGCACACGGTAAAGATCCTCAATGAGCCCTGTTAATGCATCCGTGTCATTTTTAATCGCGTACCCAGTGGTAATCAACAGTTCGTTCTTTTTTAGCCATGGGGAAATATTGGGGACTTCCATGGTATCCACCCAGCTGATCTTCTTCTGAACTCCCTGTGCTCCGCCGATAAGCTTGCATTGCGCTAAGGCTCCTACCGTCAGCGCCTGCGCAACGGTCATTTCCATTTTTTCCCCTCTTTT
This sequence comes from Zongyangia sp., assembly GCF_965361945.1. Lineage (NCBI taxonomy): Bacteria > Bacillati > Bacillota > Clostridia > Eubacteriales > Oscillospiraceae > Zongyangia > Zongyangia sp. Next base: position 16,188 of record NZ_CBDTOK010000074.1, read on the forward strand.
CTGCAAAGTACTCTTAGTTTATATTTTGATTTCTTAAAAGAAAATTCCTTTTTCTGACAAGTTGTGGTATACTATAAATAGTATTTCATATTTTTAGTCGATTGTAAAGGAGGAGGTTTTCATCAAAGTCCTTGTTCTTTCCTGTAATACCGGGGAAGGCCACAACGCGGCCGCCAGAGCAGTCTTTGAAAAGCTGCAAAAACGGCAGATTCCCTGTGAATTCGTAGATGCGCTGTCCTTGGCTGGAAAACGCACCTCCAAAGTAGTTTCCAGCTGCTATGTAGGATCCACCCGTTTGCCCGGTGTGTTCCACTTTTTATATGCCGCCGGCGGAGCCATCAGCAATAACCGCCGCAAATCTCCCGTCTATTTCATGAATCGGCTTTATCGCCATGCCATTGACGAGTATCTTTCTCAGCATGCTTTCGATGTGGTTATCACCTCCCACCTTTTCCCGGCGGAAGTGTTGACCAGCCTCAAGCGTGAGGGGCGGCTACGCGCGCGCACCATTGCCATTGCCACCGACTATACCTGCATCCCCTTCTGGGAAGAGACGGAGCTGGACAGGTATATCCTGCCGCATAAGGATCTGATCGGTGAATTCGCCGAAAAGGGCCTGCCGCGGGAAAAGCTGCTGCCCTATGGCATCCCTGTACGGGAGTGTTTCTGCCAGAAGGGAGACAAGAAATACGCCAGGCGGCTGCTGGAACTGCCCCAGGATAAACCGGTCTATCTGCTCATGTCCGGCAGTATGGGCTTTGGAAAGCTGGGAGAAATGACCGAAGCTATCCTGCAGCGTCATGGCGACGGGGTATTTGTCGCCATTTTATGCGGCAGGCATGAAACACTGCTGGCCAAGCTGCAAAAGCAATTTGAAGGCCGCAGCAACGTCCGCGCCATCCCCTTCACCAATGAGGTCAGCCGTTATATGGATGCCTGCGACGTCATATTTACAAAACCAGGGGGGCTCACCAGCACCGAGGCGGCTGTCAAAAATATCCCTTTGATACACACAAGCCCGATCCCGGGCTGCGAAACTAGAAACGCGCAGTTCTTTTCCTCACGGGGCATGTCTTTCTATGATGAGGATATCCAGCGCCAGCTGGATTTTGCCCAGCGGGTCACTACCGACCCCCAGGTTCTCGGCCAAATGCTCCATGCCCAGCGAAACCATACCAATCCCCGTGCCGCAAGCCAGATTTGCGATCTCGCCCAGCAGTTGGCGGGGCAGTAAAGGAGGCCATATGATCTGGATTTTCCTGTTTTATATTGTTGCCGGGTTTTTCTCTGGCAGCATTCTTTACAGCGCTCTCCTTCCCCGTCTTTTCTCCAAAGTGGACATTGTGGAGGACAGCGACGACCACAATCCGGGAACCGCCAACGTTTTTAAGTTGGTGGGGCCTGTCATGGGGCTGATCTGTCTGCTCCTTGACATGGCGAAAGGGTTTTTCCCTGTCTTTCTCGCCCTGACCAGCTTGGATTTTCATCGTTTCCCCTTTGCCCTGGTGATGGCTGCCCCTGTATTGGGACATGCCTTTTCCCCCTTTGCCCGTTTTCACGGCGGGAAGGCCATCGCCACCTCCTTTGGCGTGCTCCTTTCCCTCTGCCTTTACAGCAATATGGTCTGGTATCTGGCCGGCGTCTTTATCTTTTTCTCCATCGGGGTCACCATCCGCCCCCACAGCTGCCGGGTCATTGCTTCCTTCCTTTGTTTTCTTCTCTCCTGCGTTTTTGTCGTTCCCATCCGTTCCTTCGCTGTGGGCGGCGTCATCATCTCCGCCATCGTTTTGGCAAAGCATCTGTTCCCTCGGGAGTTCACCCTGTCCCAGGTTCAGATTTCTTTGTTCGGAAGGCGGAAATTTCCCAAACACGCCAACTAACCAAAAGGGCAACCAGCTGACAAGCCGGTTGCCCTTTATTTTTTTATTTACTTCCAAAGCCGGTCATAAAGCATCTCCATATCCGCTGGAGTGATGTTCTTTCGGGTGTTGGAGGGACTGCCGCTGGCAAAGGCATCCTGCGCCATCTTGGGAATCGCTTTATAAAACGCATCCCGGTCGATGCCGTATTCCTCCAGGGTGGGGATTTCCAAATCCTTCGCCAATTTTGCAATCCTGTCAATCAGCGCCCTGGCCGCTGTCTCGTTATCGGCAGCTTCATCGACGATGTGGCACGCCTTTGCCAGGAAGGCAAAGCGGTCCAGCGCGCCATCCACTACATAAGACAGGCAGGTCTCTAACAGCATGGCATTGGAAATGCCGTGGGCTACGTGGAATAGGGCGCCAATGGGACGGCTCATGCCGTGGACAATGGTGACAGAAGAGTTGTTAAAGGCAATGCCGGCCTCTAGGGCTGCCAATGCCATTTCGGTGCGGGCCGTCTCATTGTCCGGCTGGCGGAATGCGGTCAGTAAATTCGCAAAGATTCTCTGCACCGCAGAAACCGCAAAGGTGTCGGAAAGCGGCTGGGCTTTCTTGGAGGTAAATGCCTCTACCGCATGGGTCAAGGCATCCATACCGGTGGCCGCTGTAATCTTGGCCGGCGCGGTCATTGTAAACTGCGGGTCAATAATGGCAAGGTCCGGCATAAGGCTGGGCCCTTTTAGGAGCATTTTCACATCGTTTTCTGTATCGGTAATAATGGTAAACTGGGTAGCTTCCGAGCCGGTTCCCGCTGTGGTGGGAATGGCCACCATCGGCGCCAGGGCGAAGGTGACATTTTTCCCCATATACTCAGTGATCCGTCCGCCTCCTGCCGAGAGCATGGCAATGGCCTTCATAGAATCCATAGGGCTTCCTCCGCCTACGGCGATGAGAAAATCGCATCTTTCTTTTTGATACTGGGACAGGCCGGTTTCAATCATCTTATCTGTGGGCTCACTGTTGATGCCGTCATAAATAGCGTACGCTGTTGCACAGCCATCCAGGACATCGGTGACCTTTTTCACATTGCCCAGCTTTACCATCACGCTGTCGGTGACAATCAATGCCTTTTTCCCCAGACCGGCAATCGTTGACGCCGCATCCTCCAGGGCGCCGGCGCCGCTCAAAATCTGGGATGGGGTGATAAATACATGAGACATAATCAACACTCCTGACTTCTATATTGGTATATTTAGGTGATATTTATATGACTTTTCAAGAATAATTATAGAAATCCAGGAGAAAAAGTCAATAAGCTGATAGAAAAAAGAGAAAATTCTTTCTCTTTTTCTCTTATATGGTCAAACGTTGATAAAATGATAGGGATATCTTTAGCACTTTTGAAACAAAAAGGCCCCCTCCAGAGAGGGGGCACAAAAGCATTTATTTTTCAGTTGATTTCTTCTGGGATGCCTTATTGGGCGTTTTTGCGGCGGCAGCTGCCTTTTGCGGTTCCTCTGCCTTAGCAGCCTTCTTGGCCGTCGATTTTGCCGGAGCCTTTGCCGTCTTGGATGTTTTGGCCGCCGTCTTTTTTGCAGCGGGCTTGGATGCCGTTTTTGCCGCAGGTTTCTTTGCAGTTTTGGTGGTTCCAGTCTTTTTTACCGCTACTTCTTGCAGCATCCAGCGCTGGTTGTCACCGTCTACATCCTCCCAAATCTGCAGGAGGGCGCCGTCCTCCTTGGACATATCCACCACGTCAATGCATTTGCCCGATACCTTGCTTTTGATCTTGTAGCTGCCGTCAACGCTTTCCTCCAAAGCCCAAAGCTGATTATCTGCATCCGCGCTGTCAAATTGGCAGATCCGAACGCCGTTGTCTGTACCGGAAAGGGTGGCATCCAGGGCTTTGCCGGTGGCTTTGTTGATCATCTTATAGTATTCATCATTGCCTTCCAGCTTCCACTGCTGGCTGTCCTCACCAGAAGCGGCAAACATGACCACCTTTTCATCCGCTGTCGCTTGTATCGCCTTGCCGCTCTCCTTAGAGATCAGTGTATAATATGTATCCAAGGCAATATTCTTTTTTGCCCTCATATAAAACGCTCCTTCACTAAAAAATTCTGAAAACGCTTATATTTATTATATCATTTCAACTTTCAATGTCAATCTTACTGATATTTCCAGTTAAAAAAGAAATCATTTCGCTTATACTTGACCAAAAATACTCCACAATAAGGGAAAAATGCTGTGCGTTCACAACAACGATCATCTCAGCTTTTGAAAAAACAAAGGGAGGAAAAATGCGGGAAAACAGCGAAAAAAAGCAGAGTTCTTCAGCAAGGACAGCCCTTTTCTCCCCTTGTTCTCTTGACAATGGCGATACTACAGAAGAGCTTCGTCATAGTGGGCGCGGATACCGCCGATAAATTTTGGCCGTGTCCGGGCTAAAAGAATATGGGCTTTGCCAATATACTGGATGCTGATGCGCAGGGGCACCGCCACTTCCCTCAGATGCATGCCGATGAGGGTGCCGCCGATATCCAGCCCAGCGTGGGCCTTTAGATGCTCTACCGCCACCGGATGGGAGAAATGGGCATAAGCCGCGGTGGCAAAGGAGCCTCCCGCTTTGGGCTGCGGTACCACATTGACGATGTCCAGGCCGTATGCCTTGGCGCATTCCTCTTCCACGATCAGCGCACGGTTAAGGTGCTCGCAGCACTGGGCCGCCAGATAGAGGCCGTGGGCCTTCACTACATCATAAATTTCCTCAAAAACCGCCGCTGCCAAATCTACATGGCTATCAGAGCCGATCTTCTGTCCGCCGATCTCGCTGGAGGAGCAGCCCACCACCACAATCTGGCCCTTTTGCAGCTTTGCGCCCTCCACCAGTTCCTCTATCGCGGTCCTGGCCTGGGCTTTTATATCCGACAACATGCTTTCCACTTCCTTTAGTTTTGCTTGTCTCATTATACCCCTCTTTGGTTTTTCTGTAAATGATTGGAGTTGCGCTAACTTGTCTTTTCCCTTGTGAGAAATCTTTGGCTATATTGCCATCTGCCCAATGTTCACGGCATCTTGTATAATGAACAGTGTAAAATCTACAGCAAAGCGAGGACGTTTATGGGGAGCTTGTTTCAAAAAAAGGGATGCAAGGCCGTTGTTTTTGATATGGATGGGGTGCTCATCGATTCGGAACCCATCCATTTTCAGGTGCTGGGTGATTTCTGTGCCCCTTTGGGCTTTTCTCTGACCTGGGAGGAGTTTACCCCTTTCATCGGCAAGGATGAGGTCACCTTTTGGGAGTGGGCCATTTCACGCTATCACCTCACAGGGTCCGCGGAATCCTACATCCACGGTTATGTGGACAGACTTCACGCTTTCTTTCACTCTGCAACAAATCTGCCCCCCATCGATGGGGTCGTTGAGCTTTTGCAGCAGCTGCGCCGGGAAGAAATTACTATTGGACTTGCCTCTTCTTCCGCCATTGGGGTTATCCGGGACACTCTGGCCGCCCTTGGCATTACCAGTTATTTCGACGCCCTGGCAGGGGCCGATCAGGTGGGACATTCCAAGCCCAATCCCGCCGTTTATCTCAAAGCGATGAAGGATCTGGGGGTCCGGCCTGAGGAATGCGGCGCCGTGGAAGACAGCCACTACGGGATGCTGGCGGCTAAAGCGTCGGGGGCCTTCTGCGTGGCATTTCGCAACCCCTCCGCCGGAGAACAGGATCTATCCATGGCCGACGCCTTTGTGGACTCCATCCGGCAGCTGCTGTAAAATAAAAAAAGAATTGACAAGTCCCAGGCTGTGGAGTATAGTATAAGCAATACATGAAATGCGCAGAAGAGGAATAGTAGGATCTCCCTTTTCTTTCAGAGAGCCGCCGGTTGGTGTAAGGCGGCAGAAAAGATGGTCTGAACTCACCTCCGAGCAGCTCGCTGAAATGAAAAGAGTAGGTGGAGCCGGAGCCTGACCGTTACAGCAGGAGGATATAAGGTTTTTTGAAAAGAAAGCCCGTATCTGATGAAGGGTATGCCCCAGGGCATAAAACCGAGTGGTACCGCGTAAGATGTAAGTCTTTCGTCTCGATGGAGATGAAAGACTTTTTTTATTGCCGAAAACAGCGTACATAACGGCCCGCACATCAGACGATACGGAGAAAACGCGCAGGCTGGCCACAGCCGGAAAGGGAGTTATGGTATGAAAAATGTAGAAAAGTACACCAGAGGTTATTTTATGCCTCCAGAATCATGTATGGACTGGACAGAGAAGGAATACATTCAAAAGGCGCCTGCCTGGTGCAGCGTAGACCTGCGGGATGGCAACCAGGCCCTGGTGGTCCCCATGAGCCTGGAAGAAAAGCTGGAATTTTTCAAGTTCTTGGTCAAAATCGGCTTTAAGGAAATCGAGGTAGGGTTCCCGGCGGCTTCTGAGACAGAATATGAGTTTGTCCGCACCCTGATTGAGCAGAATCTGATCCCCGATGATGTGGTCATCCAGGTACTCACCCAATCCCGGGAGCACATTATCCAGAAGACCTTCCAGTCCCTCCAGGGGGCCAAGCGGGCCATCGTCCATCTTTATAACTCCACCTCGGTGGCCCAGCGGGAACAGGTCTTTCAAAAGAGCAAGGAAGAGATTATCGATATCGCCGTCTCGGGGGCAAAGCTTCTGCAAAAGTATGCCGCTGAGATGGAGGGCGACTTCCAGTTCGAATATTCCCCTGAAAGCTTTACCGGCACCGAAATGGAATTTGCCCTGGATATCTGCAACCAGGTGCTGGATGTCTGGCAGCCCACCTCAGAAAATAAGGTGATTGTCAACCTGCCTTCAACAGTATCCCTCTCTATGCCCCATGTCTATGCCAGCCAGATAGAGTATATCAGCCGGCACCTGAAGTACCGGGAAAATGTGATTTTGTCTCTGCACCCCCACAACGACCGGGGCTGCGCTGTAGCCGACGCTGAAATGGGCGTACTGGCCGGCGGCGAGCGGGTGGAGGGCACCCTCTTCGGCAACGGTGAGCGCACCGGTAATGTGGACATTATCACCTTGGCGCTGAACATGTACTCCCAAGGCGTTGACCCTGGTCTGGATCTGAGCAATATGCCGGAGGTAGCCTCGGTCTATGAGGAAACCACAGGGATGAAGGTCTATGACCGTCAGCCCTACGGCGGCAAACTGGTCTTTGCGGCCTTCTCCGGCTCCCATCAGGACGCCATTGCCAAGGGCATAAAGTGGCGGGAAGAAAAACAATGCGATCACTGGAATGTCCCCTACCTGCTCATCGACCCCAAGGATATCGGCCGGCAGTATGACGGCGACGTCATCCGTATCAACAGCCAGTCGGGCAAGGGCGGCATCGGCTACCTGCTGGAGCAGAAATACGGCTTCGACATGCCCAAGAAGATGCGGGAGTGCTTCGGCTACCAGATCAAAGGTGTCTCCGACCATCAGCACAAGGAACTCAAGCCCGAGGAGATCTATGGCATCTTCATGCAGTCCTTTGTCAATATGGATTCCCCTGTTACCTTCCACAGCGTCCACTTCATCCATCCCGATGACTTTGAAGCCACAGTGGCGGTGGCTGTCAGAGGGGTGCCCCAGGAGTTTAAGGCATGGGGCAACGGCCGCCTGGATGCGGTCAGCGCCGCCCTGCAGAAGGGGCTTGGGATCGATTACACCCTGGTTACCTATAAAGAGCACGCGCTGGAAACCAGCTCCAAATCCCGCGCAGCCGCTTATGTGGGCATTGTCGACAAGGATAATCAACCCTATTGGGGCGTAGGCGTCCACAACGATATTATCACCGCTTCTGTCAAAGCCCTGATCAGCGCCATCGACAACATGCTTAAAGCCCATTAATAAAAGGCCGCCTTTCTCAGAAGGCGGCCTTCTTCATTACAGTCTCAGCTCAATGGCATGGATCAGTGTCCGCAGGGCCTTGATCCTGGCAAACTTCTTGTCATTGGACTCAATGATGTTCCAAGGGGCAAAATCGGTGGAGGTATACCGCAGCATATCGTTGACCGCCACCTCATATTGGGGCCATTTTTCCCGGTTGCGCCAGTCCTCCTCGGTGATCTTCCACTGCTTTTCCGGGGTGTTCTGCCGCTCGGTAAACCTCCGCAGCTGTTCATCCTGGTCGATGTGGAGCCAGAACTTGACGATAACCGCGCCCCAATCATAGAGTTCCTTCTCAAACTCATTGATCTCCTGGTAGGCCCGATGCCATTCCTCACTGGTGCAGAATCCTTCCAGGCGCTCTACCATGACGCGGCCATACCAGGTCCGGTCAAAGATGGCAATATGCCCTGTCTTGGGCAGTCGTGTCCAGAACCGCCACAAATAGTGATGAGCCAGCTCATCCTTTGTGGGCGCGGCGATGGGGATCGCCTCGTAGCCCCGTGGATCCAAGGCTGCCGCCACCCGGCGGATATTGCCTCCCTTGCCTGCCGCATCCCATCCCTCATAGGCGACGATGACCGGTATCCGTTTTTTATAGATCTTGTTGTGGAGGACGGAAAGCTTCGCCTGCTGTTTTTTCAGCTGCTCTTTATAGGTTTCCTCTGATAATGTCCGGTTAAGGTCAATATCCTGAAGCTTGGGCATCTCCACCAGGGTAAACTTAGGCGAGAGGATCACAGGGCTTTCCGGCGGGAGAGGCTTATATTCCTCCCTTTTCTGAGCGATGGCCTTTTCGATGGAGGAGACCAGGATGGTATAAATATCCGCCATGCAGCTGTTTTTGTCATGGCTGGAAATGACATGCCAGGGCGCATAGTCGGTGTCGGTGTTGGTCAGCATCTGATCCAGCACCTCATAGTATTCATCGTAGTGCTTGTTGCGTTTTAAGTCCCGATCTGTCACCTGCCAGGCCGTATTTTTGGAAGACAGCAGGTTTTCAAAGCGCTGTTTTTGATCTTTTTTGCTGATGTGCAGGAAAAACTTGATAATCAGGCAGCCGTCGTCAGCCAGCTGGCGTTCAAAGGTCTTGATGCTTTCGGTCCGCCGGGCAATTTCCCCATCGTCCACGTCCTGTTCCAGTTTTGCCACCGAGATGTCCTGGTACCAGCTACGGTCAAAGACAGCGATCTGGCCCTGGGCGGGGATCTTTTCCCAGTATCTCCACAAAAGGGGCTTGCGCCGCTCAGCGCTGTCCGCCTCAATAAAAGAGGTCACCTTGAAATACCGGGGATCCAGATTGAGGATCATGTCAGCAATCCTGCTTCCCTTTCCCGAAGCGCCCCATCCTTCAAAAAGGATGATCACCGGCAGCTTATTGGCCTTGATGCTCTGCTGAAGGACAGAAAGCCGCGCCTTCAGTCCCTCGGCCACCTGCTTATATTCCTCTTTCATCATCATCTTTTTTAAATCCACTTTTTCAAGCATGAAGCTCCCCCCAATCTTTTGCGATACGCTATTGAATTATGTTTATTATATCTGATTTTTCAATAGAATTCAAATTATTTTTGTCTGATTTCACCATCATTTTCGGAGGAAATCCGGGGAAAAGTCTATGCAAAACGCACAATAGGCGCTGAAAACTTCTTGATACGGCAGGATGGATAAAATTTTTTCAAAAATTCATGGTACAATAAGAAAAACATGGTGATGGGGAGGATGAACCTATGCCGGCCTATGTGACACACTGGCTGTTTGGTGACGCCGTATGCCAGCAGCTTTGCGGGGAACCGCTGGAAAAAATATTGCGGCAGCATCGTGCTGCCTATGACTGGGGAACCCAGGGGCCGGATCTGCTTTTCTTCCGCCGGGCTTATCTAAACCCTTTCAACAAGGTCATCCAAACCGGTGTACGAATGCATCAGGCCCCGGTTCCTCCCCTGCTCAATGCCTTTCTCCGCTATCTGCGCCCACGGCAGGGCACCCCGGAAGGGACTAGGTGTCTTGCTTACTTTATGGGATTTCTCACCCACTATGTATTAGACCGCTCCGCCCATCCCTATGTCTACGCCATGGTGGAGAAACGTTCCCCCTTCACCGCTCCTTTCGAGAAAAAGGGCCTGCATCATCAGATTGAAAGCGCCTTGGATACCATCATGTGCCAGGAGCGTCTGGGGATCCGGGTGCAAAACTTTCCTCTATTTTTCGGCCTGCAAAACCGCCGGGTTCATCAAGATGTGGCTTCTATGTTAAAAAGGGTCATCTGGGAAGCCATGGGGGAACAGATCAAAAAGCAGGATATTGTCCGCGCCTTTGACGACGCCTTGTGGTGCGAAGAATTCCTGCTCGATTCCAAAC
>NZ_CBDTOK010000075.1:0-4678 GCF_965361945.1 Zongyangia sp.
TAGTCTGTCCATTTGATATGCCTTAACGCCGCGGCGATGGAGGTTTTTATGTGCGGAATCGTTGGTTATATTGGCGATCAAAACGCATCAGATATTTTAGTTGACGGACTGAAAAAATTGGAATACCGGGGATATGACTCAGCCGGTGTGGCCGTCTTTACCCAGGATGGGATCGAAGTTGTAAAATCCAAGGGCCGTCTGGCCGATCTGGAACAGAAGATGGCTTCTGTAGGAAAGCCAGAAGGCATCTGCGGCATCGGCCATACCCGCTGGGCGACCCATGGGGAGCCTTCTGATGTCAACTCCCATCCCCATTCCAGCAAAAATGTATCCTTGGTCCATAACGGCATCATCGAAAACTACCTTCCCCTGCGCCAGATGCTGATATCCGAAGGCTATTCCTTCCAGTCTGAGACCGATACAGAGGTGGTCGTCAATCTGATTGACTCCTTCTATCATGGTGATCCCCTGGAGGCCATTCGGGAAGCAGTGCTGCGGCTGGAGGGTTCCTATGCTCTGGGCATCATTTTCAAGGACTTCAGCGACCGGATCTATGCCGTACGCAAGGACAGTCCCCTCATCATCGGCCTGGGCCGGGAGGAAAACTTTATCGCGTCAGATATCCCCGCCATCCTGGGTCATACCCGGGATTACTACCTGTTGGAGGAAGGGGAAATCGCCGTCCTGACCAGGGATCAGGTGGAGATTACCGATATTTACGGCAACAAGGTGGAAAAACAGGTACAGACCGCCACCTGGGATCTGGAGGCCGCGCAGAAAGGCGGCTATCCCCACTTTATGCTCAAGGAAATCCATGAGCAACCCACCGCTTTTCACAACACAGTTTCCCCTCGTATTGTAGATGGGCTCCCTAATTTCGATTGCGACAACATCAGTGACGAGGATCTTAAGCGTTTTGAGCGGATTGTGGTGGTAGCCTGTGGCACTGCCATGTATTCCGGCTATGTGGGACAATATCTCATCGAACGTCTGGCAAGGCTCCCAGTCACTGTAGAAATCGCTTCGGAATTCCGGTATAAAAATCCCATTCTCAACAAAGATACCGATCTGATGGTCATTGTCTCCCAATCCGGAGAAACCGCCGACACCCTGGCTGCCCTCCGTCTTGCAAAGAAACAAGGCGTCTTTGTCCTTGGCATTGTCAATGTGGTCGGCTCCTCTATCGCCCGGGAGGCGGACGCCGTCATCTATACCTGGGCTGGGCCCGAAATCGCGGTGGCCAGCACCAAGGCCTATACGGTGCAGATTTCCGTCATGTACCTGTTGGCTATCAAGTTTGCTATGCTCCGGGGCCATGCCGACGAGGCCTTTGCCAGAGAGTACACCAAAAATCTATTGTCAGTAGAAAGCCATATGGCCGATATCCTGAAAGACGGGCAGCGCTTCCAATACTTTGCGTCTAAGTTCCAGAATGCCCATGATCTTTTCTACCTGGGCCGGGGACTGGACTACGCTCTTTCCATGGAGGGCTCCCTCAAGCTCAAGGAAATCACCTATATCCACAGTGAGGCTTACGCGGCCGGTGAACTCAAACATGGCCCCATCTCCCTGATTGTGGAGGGCACCCCCGTCATCGCCTTGGCTACCCAGAAAAGCCTGTTTGACAAGATGGCCAGCAATATCAAAGAGGTGAAATCCAGAGGCGGATGCGTGATTCTCATCTGCGGCGACAGCTGCGAGAACACCTCACAAATTGCCGATTACGTAATCAAGCTGCCCACGGTGGAGGAAATCTTTATGCCCCTTTTGGCGGTTGCTCCCCTGCAGCTTTTGGCCTATTACACCTCCATCCTCCGGGGATGCGATGTGGATAAACCGAGAAATCTTGCCAAATCCGTTACCGTGGAATAAATATCTAAACCAAAGCCCCTGGGCATCTGCCCAGGGGCTTTTCTCATGGTTTTTTCCGGTGAAAATGGTATATTTCCCCGTGCCGCGGTCAAAATGATAAGGAAGTAATTTCCACATAAAGGAGCCATATTTATGGATCAATCCTCCAACCATTTCAAACCCTTCATCCCCGCGGACAAAATTGTGCCGGAGTTCACCGCGACCTCTGTGATTCTGGGGATTCTTCTGGCTGTCGTGTTTGGGGCTGCCAATGCCTATCTGGGACTGCGGGTAGGGTTGACCGTTTCCGCCTCTGTTCCGGCGGCGGTGATCTCGATGGGTGTCATCCGGGTCATTTTGCGCAAGGACTCGGTCCTGGAAAATAACATTGTTCAGACCATCGGATCCTCCGGTGAATCTCTGGCTGCCGGTGCCATCTTCACCCTGCCCGCTCTATTTATGTGGATGCAGGAGTGGGGAGAGGGCTCTCCCTCCCTGCTTACCATTACCGTCATCGCCCTGTGTGGCGGTGTTCTGGGCGTTGTATTTATGATCCCCCTCAGGAAAGCTATCATCGTCAAAGAACACGGCGTTCTTCCCTTCCCCGAGGGACAGGCCTGCGCGGAGGTACTGCTGGCCGGAGAAGAAGGAGGGAGCAAAGCCTCCACCGTCTTTGCTGGGCTAGGTGTTGCCGCAGGATATAAATTTCTGTCAGAGGGCCTGGGACTCTTTCCCAGCCAGGTTCACTATGAAATCCCCGCCTACCGCGGCGCCGGCGTCGGTATCGACGCCCTGCCCGCCCTGCTGGGGGTCGGCTACATCTGCGGTCCGAAGATTTCTTCCTACATGTTTGCCGGCGGCGTCATTTCCTGGTTGGTTCTCATGCCCCTCATCAGCCTTTTTGGCGGGGATATGACCATGTTTCCTTCCACCATCCCCATCAGTGCAATGTCCTCCAACCAGCTGTGGGCAAATTATGTCCGCTATATCGGTGCGGGCGCTGTAGCCATGGGCGGCATCATCAGCCTGATCAAATCCCTGCCCACCATCGTGGATACCTTTCGCCATGCCATCCAGGGCCTGAAGGGGAGCCGGGCAGGGGCCAAAAGCAGCTTACGAACCGACCAGGATCTTCCTATGCAGGTCATTATATTCGCCATCATCGCTGTGGCGCTTATCATCTGGCTGCTGCCCGCCATCCCCGTCAATATTGTTGGCGCATTGATCGTGGTCATTTTCGGTTTTTTCTTTGCTACCGTATCATCCCGGCTGGTGGGGTTAGTAGGCAGCAGCAATAACCCTGTATCCGGTATGACCATCGCTACCCTGCTTATCGCCACCTTAATTCTCAAATCTACCGGCATGGCAGGGCGGGAAGGCATGACCGGCGCTATTACCATTGGCGCCGTTATCTGTATTGTGGCCGCCATCGCCGGTGACGCCTCCCAGGATCTGAAAACCGGTTATATTCTCGGCGCTACGCCCCGGAAACAACAGTACGCGGAGTTTATCGGTGTTCTCGCCTCTGCCGTTGCCATCGGCGGTGTCCTCTCCCTGCTCCACATGGCTTGGGGATACGGCTCCGCCGAATTGCCCGCCCCGCAGGCCATGCTGGCCAAGATGGTGGTGGAGGGGGTCATGAATGCCAACCTTCCCTGGGTACTGGTCATCGCAGGGGCCGGCATCGCCCTTGTCGCACAGATTCTCGGTATCCCGGTGCTGCCCTTTGCTGTAGGCCTTTATCTGCCCATCCATCTCAATGCCGGCATCATGGCCGGAGGGGTAGTTCGATGGTTCTTTGAACGGAAAAAGGCCCGCACCGAGGCGGAGGAACAGGCAAAAAAGGACACCATAAGCCGCGGCATCCTCTTTACCTCCGGTATGATTGCAGGGGAGGGAATCATCGGTATCCTTCTGGCTGTGTTCGCTATCATCCCCATGGGGGAGGCTGTGGGTTCCCTCGGCGACTTCATCAAGCTGGATAGAGTTTTCCCCGGCTTTACCCTGGGCAACATCGGCGGGCTTCTCTTCTTTGCCCTGCTGATCCTGATGATGCTTAAATTCACCCTATGGCATCGTCCTAAAAAAACAGCCGGCCGCCATTTGTAACGCTGTTTTACAGCGGTGAACTTTCATTTGGAAAAAGGATGTGACAGATATGGCTTTGAAGAAAGCAAAGAAAAATTTCCTAGATTTCATCCCGGAGAAAAACCCCGATTTTCCCAGTTATCTTGATGAGGAGGACAAAACGGTGACTGTCATGGTGGAGCATCGGGGCTTTTACGCCATGCTGGCCCAGAAACTCGCCAAAACACCCCGCATCAGCAAAATCTCCCTGGATCAATACGGCAGCTTTATCTGGAATTGTATCGACGGGCACAGGACCATCGCCGAAATCACACAGCTTTTGGAGGATGAGTTTGGCGACCAGGTCCAGCCGGCCTTAAGCCGTGTGGCCAGGTACTTTCAAATATTAAAAGAAAACCTCTTTGTTTCGCTGAAGGAGGCGTAGGTAATGGAAATCGGGCGGATTTCCTTTTATATCCTTCTCTTTGCCGGTGTCACCGCTGTCCTTTATACCTGGGGACTCATAAAAAGCCAGCGACAGGAAGGAGAGCTCATCAATAGCCTCTGGCACAAGGGGCAGCGGGTTGCCATGAAGGCCATCGCCCGCGGGGGAAAACAAACCCGTTTCCAGTTGGAAAGGCGGCTGCAGGGGCTTTCTGTCTCCTTGTTTTACAGCAAAAACCGGCTTTCGGTGCAGGATGCCGGAACCTTTGCCCAGATCCTGCTGCAAAATATGGTGGAGAGGGGGCTTCTTTTGATC
>NZ_CBDTOK010000076.1:0-9930 GCF_965361945.1 Zongyangia sp.
CCTCCCTTCAGAAATATTTTTCAAAATTTCTTTGATTTTGCGAAAAAACAGTTCCGCTAACCACCCTGTATTTCTCCTATTAGTGAGGGAGTAATCCATTTCTTTTGTTTTAGATTACTCCCGGCAGCAAGAAAGGAGAAATGACCAATGCCAAGCCAAAACCGTGAACTGACAGGCCGGGAAAAGCAGCGGATAAAAAAGCTGATTACTTCTCTGTGCGCCAACTACGACAAAGAATACGGATGTTTGCCGCTGGATTGCGACTGTCCCATGTTCGGTCTCTGCTACACAAACAGCGCTCTATGCCGATATTTCCGCAGCGCAGTGCTACCGACCGACGCAAAATTGGGAAGGAATACACCTGCGGAGAAATCCTTGAAGGGCTGCGGGAGTATCAGTTCGCAGATGTGCAGGGCCAGGGGTTCATGCCCATCTGTACCAAAACAAAACTGACGGATAAACTGCATGAGATCAGCGGATTCAGCACGGATTTCGAATTTCTTACAAAAAGCAAAATGAGGGAAATCGAAAAAAAGAGCAAAGGGAAATAAAAAGCCTATATATCAAAACAAAAGAACACCGCCGTAATACCCTCATAGAATGGGCATTACAGCGGTGTTTGGTCTTTTATGACTGTCAAAGACGGAATTATAGGAGAGAAGAGGTAGAGAGTAAAGAGGTTTTTCAGCAACTTCCAGCGTCCGGTTTATTACTCATATCCCTTTAATTGCTGAATATACCCTTTAACGATTCGTAAAGTATCGTCAAGAAAATCCAGGATATCCTGCATCTTTACATTTTCGTCAGATACAATCTGTTGGGCCTGCTCTATCGCTTCTTCTGAAATCTCGATTTGACTTTGATACAATTCTCCCAGTTTTATCAGAGCCTTTTTTTTGATTTGAGCATAAATTTCATCAATACTGTTAAGAATACTGGAGGTAATAGAGGGAAACTCCTTCAAAACAGGAGTAATAATATCCACTTGCCTTTTAGCCATTGTTTTTTGCCGTATGACGCCTGCGATAGCCTGTCCGATTGTCACAAGCGGCCCCAATGCTGTACTTAGTCCTGACATGGAGAGAAAAACATCTCCGGCGAACATAGCCGTATCCACACTTGTCCAGCTGATATCAGTAATACTATTAGATACTTGAGCTTGAATGCTTCCATAAGCATTTTGAGAAATTTCCCCGGATATTGCTTTTGCATTACTAAGTAGTAACTCCCCAATCTCTTTCTGATGCTTTTGGGTACATGCTAGAATCGCACTTTTTATGTGATCCATAAGGTAAAACTGGAAATAGCGTTGAAGGTCACTGATATCCGTTGTACTGTTCAGTCCTTCGATTTCTTTTTTCATTCGCTCCAAGAAAGTACGCATCCATCCTTTTGCTTCTGTCGACATTTCGTCTATATTAGCAGAAAGGGTTTCTTTATGTTTTTCTATACCAGCCCGTAAGACGGCATCCTGCTCTTTAAATATATCCTCATTCCGTTCCAGTTTTTCAGCGTTTGCCTTTAAAGAGGTTTGAATAAGAGTTATGCGGGAAACAATCTCGTCAAGAAGATTTTGGGTTAGGGCTATCCCACGTGTTGATTTGATAATATTTTTTTGAAAGAGAATGTCATTTTGTATTGCAGACTCAAACTCCAAAAAATTATTTTCCAATACTTCCGTTAATTCATGTTCAGGCCGATTCAAACCACGCTTACGGCAATATTCATCCAAAGCACTTAAAATATACACATATATCTTATCACTGATTGTCTTTGCACGATCTTCAACTAGTTCTTTCACCTTTATTAAATTTTCTTCTGTTTCTAGAGTATCAGCCATATTAATAACCAAAAACACTCTAAAAAAGCTCTGCGGCATGATTGTGGTAGATAAGAATGCCTGTTCCGTATAAGAAAGAGGAGAGCGTGCCGACACTACATAGATAATCGCATCAGCATTTACTAAGTAGTCGGCTACCTGTTCATCAAATGCTTTCAGTAAATCACTCATTCCGGGTGTATCAACAATTGTTATATCCTGAAGGTATTTATGATTCAGACGAATATCAATGTGGTCAACAGGTGCGGGAAGCTGCTCCATAATCTTATCTAGAGATTCCCGCGTGAGTTCAGCCTGTGAAAGCGGAACGCGTTTTCTGTTCTTTAAGACCGCTTCCGTACGAGAAATATCCGAATATGAAAGCTTATTAATTGTAACAGTCTCTGGCGTAACTGCTGTGGGAACAGCAGCTTCCCCCAACAGTGCATTGATGAGTGTAGATTTACCACGCTTAAAATCACCGATAAAAACTAGTTGGAACCCTCCCCGCAAACGTCTGCCAATTATATCTTTTCTGTTACGAATTATTTGGATGTTTTTTTCACCCAGAGCTTTAATAAAGTATCTATCCCCGCATAATCCGCCAATGTTTTCTAAAATCTGTTCTAAATCAGTACAGATACTTTCATAATCCAGAATTATCCTATTTTGAAAGGATTCAGCACTCATGGTGTTCGCCTCCTATTTTCGCTTTTTGCCACGCTGATATATTTTTCGCAGCGGGAGTCTAATTCCTGCTTCCCAATAAGATGCATATCTGGAGTCTTCCATTCCGGTCGCCAAGAGTACAGAACTTCACTACCTAAAAATTCCCTAATAGCAAAGATACGCCGCACCGAAAGGGGATGCGTATCTTCAAGTTCCAGCAAACGGACGGGGGTAGAGCGCAGAGTATCGTATTGTTTAAGTATAGCTTCAATATTGATATCTTGACGATTTAACGCAGCACCATACATAAATTTAGCTTGCAGTGTGATATTGTCATTTGCAGCATCGGAGCAAATAACACCTGCACGGTCACAGGTGACTTCTCCAGCGCGGCTCCACATCATAATCGACCAACGCAAAGGTGCAGAAATGGCTGCCATAATCTGCTGAATACCTGGAATGGCAATCTGCAAAGAATTCAGAACCAGATTAGCGGCAGTATTATAAATGCCATGATTATTATGGATATGCCCACACTCATGTCCAATTACCGCCCGCAGTTCACCCGGGGTAACTCGCTCAAGTAGCGCAGATGTAATTAATATAATAGGAGTGTCATCTTCATACGCATATGTACAAGCATTAATTATAGAAGGATTAGGTTCAATATAAACCGCAGGGATACCAATCCCTAAGCGCATAGCACAGTCGGAAACAATTTCGTATACATCGGGGAATTGAGTTGGCCCTACCTTCAAAGAGCGCAAGTTTGTCTGCTGTTTTATATAGGGAACATAAGTGTTTGTAATCGCCTTTACCAGCGGATAAAAGCCGGGGATCGCCCTTATCTTCTGACGAAGAAGATAATCTACGCCGTATGCATAATCCGGAATTTCTCCCACCATGTGGGATTGTGCCAGAGCCTTACGATTGGCAAGATAATTTTTGAAGCTAATATCAATTACTTCAGTTGGATTTGTCCTCACGATTCATCCGCCTCCTGCCTGGTAAGTACAAGAGTCAATTCTTTACTGATTTCATCCGCACGAGTGCAGATGGCGTCCAGCTCAGCCAGCATGTTTTTAAGCTCTTCTCGTTCGCGGGCATCCATGCTGTCGTTCTGTGCCAATTCAACCTTGAGCTGTGTAAGTTGGTTCTGTGTATCTCCCAAAATATTTTCTGTTTCGATCCGAATCTTTTCTTTGAGTGCATCAAATGCGGATTCAATCTGAGAACGAACTATATTACTCACATCATCAGCCGCTTTCATCTGAACCAGTTCAGCATGAACAGCATCCTTAAAGGAATTTTTAAACTTTTCGATTCGATCCTTCACGAAAACTTTTCCCAATGCCCACTTTCCAGTAAATGCCCCAACTGTCGCAGCGCCAATCCCTGCAACCAACAGGACAGGCCAAGTGAGCGGGATAGATAGCGCTGTAAGCAGGACGCCAGCGCCCATGCTTGCGGCCATTGTCCCTGCAAAGCTAGTTCCTCCTCCCAGCAAAGCGCCCTTCCAGCCAGCTTGTTTGTAACCCAGATAAATTCCTCCCAGTCCATAGCCTAGCAAACTGGACGCAACAACACTAATAGCCATATCTGAGCCGGAAGAACCATCCCCGTTCACCGAAATAAACAAGTTTTGGATACCTTCAGTGGCTTCATAAAACTTGTTTTCAAAATCCGATAAACGCTCCGCTTCATCGGATAAAGCATCATCAATGGCCAGTTGTACGCGTTCCATGATATTTTGGCTGGTTCTTGATATTGCCGCTTTCACTGCTTTTGTCATTGCTTCCTGCGTTTCCTGGGCGGCCGAACCCTTTAATTCATCTGCTGAAGCAATGAAATAGGAATCAACTGCATCGTCTGCCGCTTGTTCAAGAGAAGACCAATAATCCTTAATGACGGGAATCAAGTCGTTGTAAGTTCGTTCCGCAGCTTCATTAATTTGTTTGAACTCCCTTTGACGTTCACTGCGAATACGCTCTATTTCTGCCATTGCTTTTTCGTATTTGGTATTAAAGTCCTCTTTGTGCATAGCCAGCGCACTTTCTCTTAATTGCACTGCTTTGACAAGTTCAATAGAAGATGTTTTAATACGGCTGATGGGAACGTTCAACATAACCGCGCCCCGGTCTTCCGTTAAAAAGCGTTCCAGTGCTGTCTCAAATTCAGGGAATCTGCTTTTCGCTAACATATCGGGATCGCCCTTTTGCTTTGCTTTAAGCGCTTTTTTAGCAGACAGCCCATAGATATGGATATTTCCCAGTTTTCGTTGGTAAGCCTCGTATTCTTTGGAACCCTCTCCATAAGTCTTTTTCGCTTTCGACAAAACAGATTCCGTAATCCGTTTTTTAATGACATTTAAGATTTTTTGCGCGTCATCCTCGTCATAAAGATCAATACCGGTAACAACAAAAAGAACGCGTCCTAAATCACTGGTAATTACTTTATTTTCCAAAAAGTCACACTCATATTGAGAAAAGGGAGAACCTGCCATCATTACCATAATGGCAGCATCAATTTGAGGCAGTACGGATAATGTAACATTGGTCATGGCCTCATCATCGTTTAAACCGGGAGTATCAATGATAGTTACACCGTTTTTACAATAATTAACAGGATAGTACACCGTAGCAATTTTAACGGTTTGGGCAACTTGCTCGCTTTCTGGCGTGAGTTTTGTCACATAGTCGTTTAATTTGTCAATTTCAATATCTTCGGTTTTCCCATCATTGTATTCGATACGGACAAAGGGAGTGACACTGTAAGCTACCCTGTTAATGGTGGCTGTGGTTGGAACGACATCTGTAGGCAGTACGTCCTTTTCAAGCAGTGCATTGATGAGCGTACTTTTTCCTCGCTTAAACTCCCCCACAATAGCAACGCTGAAAGTATCCTCAGCTAAACGCCTGAGCACATCTTCGATAGCCGCTACATTCCCCTCCAGATTCATACGCTGACTGAATTCACGAATCTTTTTCAAATCGCCTGTGAGTTCAATCACCGTCTGCTTGTAATTTGTAAAGCTGCTGAATTTTGTTTCTGACATAAAAATCCTCCCCTGAAAAATTCTCTGATATAGCCATAAATAGCCGCTGGACAGCTATCATAATCAATAATCCTATCGGAAGAAGAATGGGGTCGTAAAACATCTTTCTATTTGATTCTCATACCGCATTTCTCGCAAAAGATTGTTCCAGCAGGAACTTTACAACCACAATTCGGACATTGAGTAGGGGTAGCAGGAGGTGTTTGACGCGCTCCGCAATTCGGGCAAAAAGCCTGTCCAGCTGATAAAGGCTTCCCACATTGAGTACAATACTTTGTATTTTGGCTGATATTAGCTGTAGTCGTATGCGTATTAGAATCGGAAGAAACAGAAGCCTGCGTATGGCTTTTGGGGCTTGAAAGCACAATAAGAACAGTAAAAATAATACACATAGGGATAGACAGGAATAGCCCTAGAATGAATGATCCTCCTACGCAGCAAACAAATCCTGTAATAGCTAACCCTATTTTTCCTTTTTTATAACCAATAATTCCTGGAATCAAGCCAAGCAACGCCCCCATCATCAAAGAGCCAAAAATTACTCCCACATAGTAGTCTGTTCCCATAAATATATCCCTCCTACTTATTCGCTTTTTATAGTATTGTAATTTATAATTAAATTTTGTTTTTAATCATGGCATTCCGGGCATGGTTCATAGCCGCGGTCATCAGCAGCATGGGTATTATACGCCAGGATTGACCATTCGTCACTCCAATTATCCCAAACGTCGCAGGCATATGTATGATAAAGATTGTCATCGCTATTGCTATCAATAATAGCGATATATTGGTTCATAAAATCAACCTGTTGGTTCATGGCCGAATTCAGTTCTTTCAATTCATTCCTGTCGCTGTTGGCTGAATAATACCTCTGCCTATAATCGTTCGCCTCATTAAATTCAATCCAAGCAAAGATGGTCGAAAAAATACAAATACTTATAGAAAGCCCAAGAATTATACGCCATTTTTTTTCGAGTTTTTGAGGCATAGCAACAGAAGTTTCTTTTTCCTTAATTTCTGGGGATGGTCGAATTTCATCTTCTAACCGAGTGCCACAATGCTGACAAAAAAATTGTTCATCAGTTGCTTCTGAGCCGCAGTTTGGACATTTTTTCATAATAATTCCTCCCTCACAATTAAATTATTTTTAGCGGGGCACCGCATTTTTGCAAGCGTTCATATTCAATCCTCTTTCTGGATTTCCTCCCATAAAGAATTACTCTGCTGAAGAATTTCTTGGGCACTTTGGTAAAACATCTGATAATTTCGCAGATAAGCCTTATATTGCATATCCTGTGCCTCCTTCCTATGAGTAATTTCTTCCTCTACGCAGGAATATAGTGCTTTCAGGTGCATTTCAAATTGAGTGCACCAGTTTTTTGATATGATAGATACAATTTGATTCAGTTCCCGGATATAATTTGTAATGGACATATCGGCAGCTTGTATAATGATCTCGATGACATTACAACTAGTTAAGTCCTGAATTTCACCATATGATGCCTTCCACAAAAACATTGCGTTGCCGAATATTGTTTGCGTGAAGTTCATCATGGCCGCTGCTGTATCATCAAAGCTAATTAGGGTTGATGCGGCTAGAGTCTCAGAAACAAAATGCAGTTTTTCCCTTTCCTGCTGACTGAATGGTGGCAGAATACTTTCAAATGCATGAATCATTTCACTTTGCAGAATCACACATCTCTTGCGAATTTCATCACAGACTCGGGCTGATGTCTTATCTAAAGCTGCACGGATAACTTCATGTTTGTTCTGACGCAGTTGTGATAAATCCCTGATAAATTCGTTGACAATATAATTTTTATTCGTATTGAAAGCATTTATCATATTTTGCAGCATATCAGAATTACGTATCAAAATTGATTCTAGCTTTTTAGGAGAATTAGTATAATACTGGTTGAGACAATTCTTACAAGATTCCAGCTTATGAAATTCATTTTCTAAGAGCCCTGTATGTTTTCGATTTTGCCCATCAAATTCTGAAACTACAAAATGTAATGTTTCAACAGATTTCTTAATGGCATTTTCCAGTTGCTTTGCCGTAACAATGCTGATGAGCGCATCATAAAACGGTTCAAAACGACTCCTTTTACGCAATTCACGATTATTTGAAATAAAAGATTCAAGGGCCTGTGATGAGGAAATGCCATTAATTTGTAATCGGTCTAATAGCCGATGCGCTTTTCGGATAATTATCTCCGAACTGTTTCGTTTCTCTAATTCTGAAAATACTTCCGATTGGATACGGCGTCGGATGTATGCCATAAATTTTTCATACTCATAATCATCTTCATCCAGCTGATCCAGGAAAGTGACAACAAAAATTAGATTACTTATGCTATCGCTTTCGATAAGTTGGCATACGAAATTTTTTTCTGTTTCGCTGAAAGGAGCGCGGGCGTGGATCGGAACGATTACTGCATCAACATTTGCAATTGTATCTATTGTGATTTGCGTCATTCTTGCTTCATCGTTCAACCCAGGAGTGTCAATAATGTCAATATGATTCTGGCAAATCATTGTTGGAAAATACACGGTAGCTTCTTTGATCCGTAATGCCCTGGCTTCCCCGTCTGCTGTGGTTTTGGTAACATAGTTGGCCAACTCGCCAATCGGAATTTCCTTTTTTTCTCCATCGCGAAAAGTAATAATAGCTTTTGGCGTTGTACCGTAAGTAATGCGATTGATTGTTGCTGTAGTTGGCGTTGCATCAGCAGGCAGTATCTTTGCTCCCAAAAGCGCATTGATAAGCGAACTTTTACCGCGTTTGAATTCACCCATCACAGCGATTTGATATTGCTTATTTTTAATTAATTCCTTGCAGTCCTGTATAGAGTCAAGTAATGTTTGATCGAAGCCCAAAATGGACAGCAGTTCTTGCATCTGAACCAGACATTCATGAAGCCGGTATTCCACACTTCTATATTCAGTCACCATTCCTCAATCTCCCGATGTTCCCAAGTAGCCCCATAGCATTTTGTTTTATTTTAAATTTATTCATCTTTATTATGCGGGAACACTCTTTGTCAGTTCTTATAATTATTAGCGACACTATATCGTTAAGGAAAATAGCTATTTTTATAGTTCGTATGATATAATTGTCACTGCTCATTTTCTTCAACCACATAATGATTGTTATGTGGTAGCTGGCCAATATTTATTCCGCAAAATTCAGAAAAAAGATTTGATAGGTATATAATGTTGTATAATCAATCATCCTGGTTAGGAGTTCTGTGGACAAAACTGCGGAAACTCAAGGAGAGCGAGTGTTGAATTTTGGCTATTTATGTGGTATAATTAATTAATATGAATTTGCTGTTCAACCACATAACAATCATTATGTGGTTGTTTTTATATTTTGCGATAGTATCAGTTTCATGCGGTTTATTTGCTTTTCGTGTTCTTTGCCACTTTCCATTGTATAAATCCGAGTAGTAGCGATATTGGAGTGCCCTAATAAATCGGCAAGGCGGGCGATATCTTTTTCCAATCCATAGAAGGTTCGAGCGAATAAATGACGTAAGTTGTGGGGAAATACTTTTCCTGATTCAACGCCCGCATCCTTACATAAGGCTTTCATCTCTTTCCAAATATTCGATCTATCGAGAGTTTTACCATTTTTTGTGCGAAAAATCACTCCTCTTTTTATCCTTTGTTTTTTACAGTATTCCTTCAATGCACGGCATAAATCTACCGGAAGAAATACTGTGCGAGTTTTTCCCTTACAAGCAACAGTTGCCCGCCGCGTTAATATGGAATTTACCGTAATAAATTTTAATTCTGATACCCGTATGCCCGTAGCGCAGATGGTTTGTAAAAGAAGCGACAACCGATAGTTTTTCTTTTGTTCAGCGGTGGTTACTAATTTTTTATATTCTTCAATCGTCAACTCTTTTTCTGGTTTTGCAAAAATCTCTCTTTGAATTTTTATCGGCTTTACTTTCATTTCCGAGAATCCCAGCCAATCCAAAAAACTATTGACCGCTGCCAACATGGAGTTGACACTAGTAGGTGCATAAACTACCGTTAATTGCTCCTTCCAGAAAAGAAATTTTTCCTTTGTTATAGGTTGCCCTGATAGAAAGCACCGAAATGCCTGCAAATCACGGAGGTATTTGCTAATAGTATTCTCACTCCGCCCCTCCTGTTGTAAATAAGTTTTGTAATCGGATAACCGGTTCAAATAGCTATAATCAAGTTCTACGGTCAATTCTTTTGTTTGCATAAATATTCCCTCGCTCTTTCTTAATGTGCCATTTGTATTGTATCTAAAAAAGTGTGGAATAAAATATGAAAAAAGAGGCGCATGTTTCTAGACCCGGCAATCACTAGAGAGTTTGTGGATCTTCAGAAAGAGCGCCTGGACGAA
>NZ_CBDTOK010000077.1:0-5339 GCF_965361945.1 Zongyangia sp.
TCCTTGGCCTTATCCAACCGCACCTTCAAAAGCCCGGTCAGAAGATTGACCTCGATGACGGTACCCCGTCCCTCCTCGGTCTGGACATAGGCTCCCACCTTGGGAGTGCTGTGGAGCAGATCCTCATAGGCCGCCTGCTCATATTTCAGGCAGCACATCAGCCGTCCGCAGGTCCCCGAAATCTTGGTGGGATTGAGGGAAAGGCCCTGCTCCTTGGCCATCTTGATGGAGACCGGCTGAAACTCCCCTAAAAAGGTGGAGCAGCAGAAGGGTTTTCCGCAAACTCCCAAGCCGCCCATCATCTTGGCCTCATCCCGCACGCCGATCTGCCGCAGCTCGATGCGGGTGCGGAACACCGACGCCAGGTCCTTGACCAATTCCCGGAAATCCACCCGTCCGTCGGCGGTAAAGTAAAAAAGGATCTTATTGTTATCAAAGGTGTATTCTACGTCCACCAGCTTCATCTGCAGCTTGTGCTTGGCGATTTTCTCCAAGCAAATCTGGAACGCGGAGGATTCCTTCTTGTGGTTGTCCTCCACATGCCGCAGGTCCTCCTCCGTAGCCACCCGGATCACCTTTTTCAGCGGCTTGACGATTTCCTCCTCGTCCACCGCCCGGTTGCCCATGGCCACCTCGCCGCACTCAATGCCCCGGGCCGTCTCCACAATCACCGACTGCCCCTTTGGAATCTGGACACCATTGGGGTCAAAGTAATAGACCTTGCCCACGCTTTTAAAACGTACTCCGATTACCTCGATCATGAAAAACTCCTATCGCCAACCGCCGGAATCCCCGGCGGTAGTTTTTTAGTTACAGATATTATTTAAACTAGCACAAAAGAGGGTGGTTGTCAAACTGAAGTTCTGGTTGCGCCGCAGGGCCAGAACGGTGCTGTCAATGAGGTCGGTTACCTCCATGACACGGGCTGTGGAAAGGCCCTCCAGCACCTCCTCCGCCTGGCTGTCCTCCCGAAGGCGGCCCTCCATGGCGGTGGTCAAGGTCCGGCGTAGATGCCCCAAACAGGCCAGAAAGCCCTCCTTATCCCGCTCGAAGCCGGCGCAAATGGAGAGCATCTCCATCTCGTCCCGGTTCCTTAGCGCCAACAGCAGCCGCTGGGCGCACTCCGCCTGCTTTTGCACCCGCTCATCCCCTGCCATCTGGATGGCGAGGCCTAGGTTGCCTCCGCTGGCCCGGTAGAGCCGGTCGACCTCCCCCGCCGCTGTGGGCGCCATCTGGGGGAGGGCTCTGGCAAACTCCTCTTTAGAGAGCTCCTCCAGGTGAAAACAGATCACCCGGGACAGGATGGTGGAGAGCAGGGCATTGCGGTTTTGCGCCGTCAGGATAAACATGACGTAGGAGGGCGGCTCCTCCAGCACCTTGAGCAGGGCGTTCTGGGCCGCTGTGGTCATATTCTCGCAGTTTTCCAGAATGAACACCCGCTTGTCCGCTTGGTTGGGCAATATCCCGGCATGCTGGCGCAGCCGCCGGATATCCTCAATGTGAAAGCTCCCAGTGCCGCCAGCCCCGCCGTAAATCTCCACGTCGGGATGGTTATCCGCCAGGATGTTTTTGCAGCTGTCACACCGAAAGCAGCCGCCGGGCCGCTCCTTGCACAGGGCCATGGCCGCGATAATCCGGGCCAGCCGGCGCTTGCCCAGGCCGTTTTCCCCCTCCAGCAGCAGGGCATGAGACAAACGCCCGTCAGCGCACAGGCCAGCGAGCGTTTGCAAAAGTCTCTGATTGGCGAAAAAAAGCTCATGTTCCACGGGCATTACAGTTTTTCAAACCTCTCAATATTGGTGACAAAGATGGTGGCGCCGCCGATGGTGACCTCCACCGGGAAGGAGGAATAAAGTCCCACTCCATAGGAAGAAGACGCAGGTACCATCTGGGTCCGCTTCTTGCTGTGCTTGCCAATGACAGCGATGACCTCATCCACCTTGTCGTCCTCGGTACCGATGAGGAAGGTGGTATTCCCCGACATCAAAAAGCCGCCGGTGGTGGCCAGCTTGGTCACGGAAAATCCCGCTTTGGTCAGGGCGGAGGATACCTTGCCGCTGTCTTCGCTTCCCACAATCGCAAAAATGAGTTTCATCAGTCATACCTCCTCAACACAGGCCGCAAAACAGCCTGCCATCTTAGATAAATCCATCTTTATTTTACCACTTTTACCTGTGTTTTTCCAGACGCTGCGAAAATTTTGCACAGTCTTTTGTCCAAAACCTCCCCCGGCATGATCGCCGGTACCGCCGGCGGGCAGGGCCAGCGGATATCGCCATAGATTCTTCCTTCCGCCTGTGTCACAGGAATATGCTCTTTCGGGGCAAAGTATGCCTGCCGGGGGCTCATGGCCTGCCGGGGCCGGCCGCCGGCAAGGGACTCTGTCTGTCCGGCCGGGAGCTTGCCTTCCCCGCTTTGCCAGGACACCCCCCGGCAGCTTAAGAGGATGGCCTCCCGCAGCCGGATAAAATCCTCCTCCGGCGTCTGCATGGAGGGCATGAGCACCACATGACCCTCATCGGCAAATTCGCACTCAATCCCTTCCTCCCGCAGCCGGCCGGCAAACTCTGTGCCGGTGCGGCCCAGGACTTTGGGCCGAAGGGTCAGCTTCATAGGATCGTCCCCCATGGGGTCAAGGCCCTTGTATGCCGCCAGAGCCCGCAGGGCGGCGCAGCTTTCCGCGGCCCGGCGGGTTCCGGCCTGGATTTCGGCAAAGCGGCCGGTGAGCATATCCATGGAAAGCATCATGAGATAGCTGGGGCTGGTGGAGCCGAACAGGCCCATGGCCTCCTTGGCCGCCGCCCAGGTAAAGCGGCTGCCCGGCCCCATGTGGAGCAGGGCGCTGCCGGTCAGGGCGGGCAGGGTCTTGTGCAAGGAGTCGCAGCAAAGGTCCGCCCCCAGGGTCATGGGGTGAAGATCCTCCTCCAAAAACTTCAGATGGGCGCCGTGGGCGTTATCCACAAGAAGGGGCACCCCAGCCTCATGGCAGGCTCTGGCGATGCCGCCGATGTCGTGGATCTGCCCGTAATAGTCAGGGGAGGTGATATACACCGCCTGGATTTCCCGGTCCCGGCTCAGGGACTGGGCCACCTCCTGGGGGGTAATACAGCCGATCTCCCCGCCGGAGTCCTGGGGGAAAAGCCACACCGGGCGGATATCCAGCAGGATCATGGCGTCCAGCGCCGCCTTGTGGATGTTGCGGAAGAAGAGGACCTTCTCCCCCGGTCCCGCCGCCAGGGCCAGCATGGCTTGGATGCAGAGGGTGGAGCCTCCGCAGGAGATGAGGCTCTCTTTCGCGCCGTAGCGGCGGGCAAACGCCTCCTCGCACCGGCGGATCACCCCATCACACTCAAACAGGCTGTCGGCCCCCTGGATTTCGGTGATGTCGTAGGCCGCCGCGCCCGCCAAGGGCTCCGGCAGAATCCCCTTGTGGCCCGGCATGTGCATCCGCGCCATGCCCTCCCGGATGTAGTCTTCCAGCATCTTCTGGATCGGTGTATCCACCCTTTCCCCTCCTATCAAAAAGGGAGAGCTGCCCAGAAGGGCCGCCCTCCAGCGTGGTTAATGTTTCAGCTTTCTCTTGATGGCGCTCAGCTTTTCCTTGGCGTCGATGGCAAAGTCCACAAATTTATAGGCAAAGGGCTTAAAGACCAGATCAAACTCCCCGGCCAGCTCATCCAGCTGCCCGTTAAAGCCCTTTTTAAACCGATAAAGGCCGTACAGATGGCTGGACTCGTCCAGGTTTCCAGAGACCCCCTGGAAGTCGTAGACGGTGCAGCCGCCCTCCACCGCCCATTTAATCATCTCCCACTGGATCAGGTAGTTGGGCATGACGTTGCGGTTTTCATTATCCGACGCGCCGTAGACATAGCAGGTTTTTCCCGCGTATTGGGTGGTCAGGGCGCCGCTGATGGCCTTGCCCTGATAAAAGGCCATATAGAGCCGGGCATGTTCCCCCAAAGCATCCAGCATCCGCTCAAAATAGGCTCGGGGCCGGACGTTAAAGCCGTCCCGCTCCCCTGTGACCCGCATCAGCCGGATGAAGTCGTCTAAATATTCCTTGCCTACCACCTTGACCTCTACGCCGTGCTTTAAGGCCACCCGCACATTGTAGCGGGTTTTGCTGTGCAGGTTCATGAACAGCTCCTCTTCGGTGCGGCCGCCCAAATAGAGGCGGTAGTTAAACCGGGCCTGGATGGTTTCAAAGTTCTCGCCGCCGGTAAAATGGGTAAAGCCCAGGCTTTTGCACAGATCGATAAACTCGGTATCCGAGATCAGCACATCCGGATCCATCTTGAAGGCATGGGCCCGGCGCTGTTTGGCCAATACCTTGACCCCTTCCACCAGATCGGAGAGCACCTCCCGGTCGTGGAGGTCGCACACGGGCCCTCGGGGCGCGTAGAGAAAGGTGGTGCCAATAAAGGGGATCTTCTGGATGAGCACCAGCATCCCTCCCCGGATCTTCCCCTCACTGTCCCGGGAGACAACGACGGCATGATCCCAATTGTTCTTGACCTTGGGCCAAAAAACCGATTGGGTAAAGCATCCCTGGGGATGCTGCTCTGCAAATTCTTCGTATTCTTTATATTTTGACTGTGCTAATATTTCCACAAGCGGTCACTCCAAATTCTTATGACTGGATGAAGTCTGTTTTTCTGAAACTGATGGCATGGCCGGCCCCTAAGCGGGCCATAGAACTCGGTCTCATTGCCAACTTACAGCTATTATACCACATTTTCCCCTCCCCCACCACCTTCCGGCGGAGGACTTTGCGCGGCGGCGCAACGGGCAACAAAAGCGCGGGCAACGGGGCAGGGTTATAAACTAAACCTGGGGCGCGGCTTCCCCCGCCGGCAGGCGGCAGATCGCTCTCCTGCGTTAATCGAGACGGGGCGCGGGCGTCGCGGCAGTGTTATAAACTAAGCCTGGGGCGCGGCTTCCCCCGCCGGGCAGGCGGGCGGCGGCTGGGAGATGTTATAGACGGCCCGGGCCACCTCGCTGTCGGTCTTCACCTTGGCAATGTCCCCTAAAGAGACCATCCCCGCCACCTTGCTACCGCGCAGTACCGGCAGCCGGCGGACCTGGGCCGCACCCATGAGCGCAGCCGCCTCGGTGACAGTCCGCTCCGGGGTGACGCAGGTCACCTGGGTGGACATGATCTCCCCGGCGGTCATCTTGCCGGGATCCTTGTTCCGGGAAAGACAGCGCACCACAATATCCCGGTCGGTGACGATGCCCTGGAGCCTGTCTCTCTCCACAATGGGGATGGCTCCAACGCCGCTGTCATCCATCTTTTTGCTCAGGCTGCGTAAGGTTTCCGACGGCGCTGCCGTCACCAC
>NZ_CBDTOK010000078.1:0-4631 GCF_965361945.1 Zongyangia sp.
ATCGAGCTGTGCCGCAAGGAAAAAGTAGATTTTATCGTGGCTGTAGGCGGCGGCAGCGCCATTGATTCGGCCAAAGCCATTGCCGCCGGCGTCCCCTATGATGGGGATTTCTGGGACTTCTATGACGATCAGGGCGCCCGTCCCGCCATCGAAACCGCCCTTCCCGTAGCCACTGTGCTCACCATCGCCGCGGCGGGCAGCGAGGGTTCCGGCGACACCGTGATCACCCGGGAGGAGGGCATGGTCAAGCGGGGGGCTGGCAGCCCCGCCCTGCGTCCCAAGTTTTCCATCATGAACCCGGAGCTCACCATGACCCTGCCTCCCTATCAAACGGCCTGCGGCGTAGTGGACATTATGGTTCATGTCATGGAGCGCTATTTCACCAACACCCCCGATGTAGAAATCACTGACCGGCTGTGCGAAGCAGTCCTTTTGACCATGGTAAAGGAGGCTCCAAAAGTTATCGTCAACCCCAACGATTACGAAGCACGGGCCAATATTATGTGGGCAGGAACTGTGGCCCATAATGGTATCTGCGGCGCCGGCCGGGAGGAGGACTGGGCCAGTCACAACATTGAGCATGAGCTCTCCGCCCTCTATGACTGTGCCCACGGCGCGGGCCTGGCGGTCATCTGTCCGGCTTGGATGGAATACGTTTCCCAGCACCACGAGGCCACCCGCATCGCTCAGATGGCAGTCCGGGTCTTTGGATGCCAAATGGACTTTGCTCATCCGGAGAACACCGCTAAAGAGGGCATCGACACCCTGCGCCGGTTCTGGAGTTCCCTGGGCATGCCCACCAGCTTTGCGGAACTGGGCGCCAAGGAGGAGGACATCCCCACCCTGGTGAAGAACCTGCACCTGGGTCAGCGCAAGATCGGCGCTTACCTCCCCATGACCGAGGAATCCTGCGCGGCCATCTATCATCTGGCTTGCAGATAAATTCCCAAAAGCAAAAAGCCATTGACTTAAAAAGTCAATGGCTTTTTTATTGTGTGACAGTAGAGATTTACCCTTTGGCGCAGCGGGCCGCAAAGTCCCCGGCGGCGGCCAGCTCCTCCTTGGTGGGATGGCCCATCCGCATAAAAAACAGGAAGCTCCCCGCGCAGGAAAATTCTTCTTCCTCTACCGGGATGCCCTGCTGGGTCAGGATGTCCCGCAGATCCGGCGGAGCTGCCGCCTCCGTAGCGCTCAGGTGAAACAGCGCTACCTTTTTCACCCGATCCGGCTGCAGCGTTTTTGCAAATTCCAAAAGCTCGGGAGAAAGCTTTCCGCCATAGATACCGCTGCCTAAGAAAAGCAGGTCCGCTTCTTTACACTGTGCAGCCTCTTTCACCGGCACCGCCTTCACCCCCAGGGCTGCCGCCATGGCCTTTGCCACCTTTTTGGTTTTTCCAGTCATGGATGCGTATACTACCGCTGCTTTCATCTGGATCTGCCTCCGTTCGTCATGGTCTTAGGGGTAATCGATGCCGGCTTTTTCCGCTTGGCTGTGCTGATATTGCCTCTGAATTCGGTACATGCGCCCATCTTTGATCAGCCGTGCCCCTGTTTGTTTAAAGTGAAAAGGGATTTCCTCTTTGATACACTGGCCCCGCAGGTCCAAAATCCAGTCGAAATCACAAGGGCGGGCATCGTTGCCCGACTCTCCTCCTGCCACCAGCTCCTCTACCCAAGGCCCCAGATAGGGCCGGAGATTGATTCTCTCCAGCAGCGGCTCACAGATGATGATCTTGTGCCGGATGGGCGCTTCCCGATAGATGGGGAGACGGTAGTCCGCCCGATCTTGATTTTCTACCGTGCAGCAGATGGTCACATGTTCATAGCCCTCGCCCCAATCTTCCGGCAGGCAGATGGAAAGCCGGTCGATCCTCTTGGTAATCATGAGAAAGTGAAGATCCCGCCGCTGGGCGATCATCTTCCAAGCTTCCTTTCTCCAAGGATCGGCGTCGGGAACAAAAAAGTCGGAAGAAAAGCAGGTGTACACTAGCTCTCCCGGAGGGATTTTGTATTCCCCGTTCCGTTTTTTCTGCACCGGAAGGCGGAAGGCCGCGGTCTGGGTGACGACCGAACTGTCCCGGCCATAATTTGCATCCATCCGGTAAACATAACAGTGCTGGCAGCCGGGACTTATCTTGTGGCAGCCGTGCCAGGGATTCCAGCCAGCCATCTTCATTCCCCTTTCTGTCTATTTTATCCTATCGCCCGGGGCTGATCTTTCCGGATTAAGTATAATTTCTCTCAATTTTTTGTCAAATTCTATTGACTCTCCCCTTACGTCATAGGGTATGCTAAGGATATGGAGCCGCTGGTATTGCCGGCGGCGGGCGGAATACCGCCCATTTGCAAATGCCATACGAGCCAGACAAAGGAGGGCTTGCGATGAGAACGGTCAAAGAGGTATCCCGTCTTTCTGGAGTCAGTGTGCGCACACTGCACTATTATGATGAAATCGGACTGCTTTCCCCCACCAAAACCACCCAGGCGGGATACCGGCTGTATGACGACGCGGCCCTCTCCCGTCTGCGGCAGATTCTCTTTTTCCGGGAGTTGGATTTTCCTCTGAAAGAAATCGGGGAAATCCTTTCTGACCCCTCCTTTGACGAGACCAAGGCGCTGAAAAATCACCGGGCGCTGCTGTGCCTGAAACAGCAGCGGCTGGAGAGGCTCATCGACCTTATCGACCGCATTCTGAAAGGAGAGAACATACAAGATATGAAACCGTTTGATCAAAGTGAAATCCAGGCCGCTAAGGAAAAGTACGCGGCCGAGGCAAAAGAGCGTTGGGGTTCCACCCCAGCCTTTGCCCAAAGCCAGAAAAAGGCGCAGGGCTACACAGATGCCCAGTGGCAGTCTATACAGCAGGAGATGGACGAGATCTTTTCCGGCTTTCACCGTCACATGCAGCAATCCCCCGATGCTCCCGAAGCCCAGGCGCTGGTAGGCCGCTGGCAGGATCACCTGAGCCGGTACTACTATGACTGCACCCCGGAAATCTTAGCTGGCTTGGGCCAGATGTACACGGAGGATGAGCGCTTCCTTCAAAACATTGACAGCCGTTATGGGGCTGGAACCGCCGCATTTCTCAGCGCAGCCATTGCCGCCTATGTAAAATAGTCCAGGTCCTGTAAAATCTGGCGGATGACACTGAGCTCTTTCTGTGGTATACTGTCCTTTCGAAAGGATGATTGATATGAAAAAATTTGTACCGCTGGAAAAGCGGAGCAAACGTCAGCAAAGGGAATGGTACAAAGCCCGCAGAAAGACCTGGGGAGATTTTAGCCCCGTCACCCGCCGGCCCGAAAATCCAAAAGCATACAAGCGCAAAAAGGTTGGACGAAACGATGATTTCGGCCAGCCTTTTTGTTTTGCCTTGATGTTTTTTATTTGCCCAGAACCTTGACATAAAAACGGCGGTGACGGGGGCCGTCAAATTCGCAGAAATATACTGCCTGCCAGGTTCCCAGCACCAGCTGTCCCTTTTCAATGAGCAGGGTAGCGCTGGATCCCATCACTCCCGCTTTCAGGTGGGCGGCAGAATTGCCCTCCACATGCTGAAATTCCGGCCGGTCAGGATAGGTTTGATCCAGCGCAAAGAGCAGATCGCTGACCACATCCGGGTCGGAGTTTTCATTGATGGTGATACCCGCTGTGGTGTGGGGGGAGTAGACCACACAGATGCCATCCTGGATACCGCTTTGCGCCACCCCTTGGGAGACCTGCCGGGTAATATCCGCCATCTGCTGCCGCCGTGTAGTCAGTGTAAATTCATAGATCATGTCGCTCCCCCTATTCCCCAATGATTTTGATGAGGGCATGTTTGTCCCGCTTTCCGTCAAACTCGAAGTAGAAAATCTGCTCCCAGGTGCCGAAATCCAGCCGGCCATCTGTCACGGCTACCACCACTTCCCGGCCCATGATGGTCCGCTTTAGATGGGCGTCGCCGTTGTCTTCAAAGCCATTATGCCGGTATTGGCTGTAAGGCTTTTCCGGCGCCAATTTTTCCAGCCAGACCTCATAGTCATGGTGGAGGCCGCTTTCATCGTCGTTAATAAAAACACTGGCGGTGATATTCATGGCGTTGACCAGGCACAGCCCCTCTTTGATACCGCTTTCCCGCAGGGCCTGCTCTACCTGTGGGGTAATATTGACAATTCCCCGCCGGGCCGGCAGGTGAAAATGCAGTTCTTTCCGATAAGATTTCATTGTCATTCTCCTTTCCTTATTGGGATAATTATATCATATTTGTTTCATTCCCCATAGGTGTGTCTTTCATTTCTGAAAAAGAAGGTTGTACGCATTTCTCAAACATTTTGCTTTGCTTTTAAGTCAAATTATCAAAAATATGGACATCTTTTTTTAATAATTCTCTCCTGTCACCAGATTATCCCCCGACTCATTCCACTAATTGCACAAAAATTATAAATAACTTTTCTTTTATTTAACCTTATTTTGGAAAGTGATATGATTATAATTAAGTAGTTGTGAAGATTTTTATGCTTTTGCAGAAAGTTATGAAGCCTCTATCCCAATGTCTTCACAATCATCTGGAGAGAAGAAGGAGTGAAGTGCAAATGCAACCGATGAAAAAGCGGAGAAGAAACCGGCTGTTTTCCCTGGTGCTGGCGTTG
>NZ_CBDTOK010000079.1:0-5011 GCF_965361945.1 Zongyangia sp.
CCCTCTTTAGACGACGTAACCTTTGAGGATCCCTCGGTTTCCCTGGAGCCGACCTTTGATCCGGATGTCTTCCAGTACACAGCGTCCGTTCCAAATACAGTGGAAAGCGTAATTCTCAGCTTTACCGGTGAGGTGAAAGTCACCCTCAACGGCGAAGTGTTCGCGGTGGGCCCGGATGGAAAAGTTCCCCTCTCTGTAGGAGAAAACATCATTGTGGTAACCGCTGGGGAGGATGTTTATACACTTGTGATTACCCGGGAGCAGCCGGGAGAGGTCACTGAACCTGAGGATCCCGATGAGCCCGGTACGCCTGGTACAGGGAATTCCATCGGCTCTGGGAATCAGAATTCCGGCTTCGAGTGGCCGGATAGCTGGTTTGACGGTTCCGGCGATACAGCCAACCCTTCCGGTGATAGAGAAAATCCCCAGTCTGGCGACGCAAGCCGCATCCCGGCGGCATTGGTGCTGCTGGCAGCAAGCGCAGGCGCGGTCCTCCTGATTAGACGGAAAAAATAGGCGTTCATCCGATCGCTGCATAAAAAGTGAATTCTCCCCCGGGGCCATATAACCCTGGGGGAGAACTTTCTTTTTCCGGCTTTTTTGACCAAACAATGACAAAAACTAGATTTTGGCAAAAATAAAAAGGCCACAAACAGCTTAAATAAGCCATTTATAGCCTTTTCAGTATGGAGCGGGCAACGGGAATCGAACCCGCAACCTCAGCTTGGGAAGCTGATGTTTTACCACTAAACTATGCCCGCCGAATATCCTTATTTTATACCATTGGAAGAAAAAAGGCAAGAGGTATTTTCACGATGAAATTTTATGAGATGAAAGCACCCAAATCATTTGAAAAGATGGGGAAAATAATAAAACAAGAAAAACAATGGTTGAACCAGTTGAAATGTGGTAAAATCATAGGGAAATACAGATGAGATGGAATGATGGCATGAAAAAATTAGCGAGATACCTCCGGCACTTTAAAAAAGAGGTAATCCTGGGCCCCTTTTTTAAACTGCTGGAAGCAATTTTTGAACTGATTGTCCCCCTTGTGATGGCAAAGATCATTGACGTGGGCGTCAAAAACGGGGACACCCAGTATGTTCTCATCATGGGCGGGGTCATGGTGGTGCTGGGAATCGCAGGCCTTGGTTTTGCGTTGATCTGCCAATATTTTGCCGCCCGGGCGTCCCAGGGAGTTGGCACCCTCCTGCGCAATGACCTGTTTGCCCATATCCTTTCCCTCTCCCATGGTGAGGTGGATAGGTTCGGTACCCACTCCCTGATTACCCGCATCACCAATGACGTCAACCAGATCCAATTGGCGGTGGCCATGCTGATCCGTTTGGTAGTTCGCGCGCCCTTCTTGGTCATCGGCGCTGCGGTTATGGCCATGATGCTGGACCTACAGCTCTCCCTGGTCTTTCTGGCGGCGGCTCCGCTGGTTGCCCTGGCCCTCTATTTCGTTATGAGCCGGAGCATTCCCTTTTACCGCGTGATTCAGAAGAAGCTGGATCGTATCTCCCTCATCACCCGTGAAAACCTGGAGGGGGCCCGGGTGATCCGCGCTTTTTCCAAGCAGGAAGCGGAACAAAAGCGATTTGAGCAGGCCACGGAGGACGCGATGGACTCCTCGGTGAGGGTGGGGAAGATCTCGGCCTTATTAAATCCGCTGACCTTTGCCATTATGAACATTGCCATTGTGGCCATCATCTGGTTTGGGGGACTGCGGGTCAACGCCGGGTCCCTGAGCCAGGGGCAGATCATTGCCTTTGTCAACTATATGACCCAAATCCTTCTGGCCCTGGTGGTGGTAGCCAACCTGGTGGTCATCTTTACCAAAGCTTCCGCCAGCGCCGCCCGGATCAATGAGGTGCTGGAGACCCAGCCTGCCATTGCGGACAGGGCACAGGACAGGATGCCAGCCCCGTATCATGGCCCTAAAATTCAGTTTCAGGACGTGTCTTTTTCCTATCCCGACGCGGAAGAAGCCTCCCTCTCCCATATTAGCGCGGAGATGCTGCCGGGGCAGACCATCGGCATCATTGGCGGCACCGGTTCTGGAAAGTCCACGCTGGTCAGCCTGATTCCCCGGTTTTATGATGTAACCCAAGGAGCTGTTTTGGTAGACGGGGTGGATGTGCGGGACTACCCTCTGGAGCGGCTGCGCCAGCAGATTGGCGTTGTGCCGCAGCAGGCGGTGCTTTTTTCCGGCACCTTGGAGGAAAATATGCGCTGGGGGAATGAGAACGCGACCCAAGAGCAGATCGCCAAAGCCCTGCGGGTGGCCCAGGCGGAGGAATTTGTATCCAAGCTCCCCGACGGGTGGCAGACCAAGATCGCTCAGGGCGGCAAGAACCTGTCAGGAGGCCAGCGGCAGCGGCTCACCATCGCCCGGGCGCTGGTGCGGGAGCCGGAAATCCTCATTTTGGATGACAGCGCCAGCGCTCTGGATTTTGCCACTGACGCGGCTCTGCGCAAATCCCTGCAGGAGGAAACCCAGGGCATGACGGTGATTATGGTATCCCAGCGGGCTCACACCATCCGCCAGGCAGATCAGATCATTGTCCTGGATGATGGAGAGGTGGCCGGGGTGGGCACCCACGATGAGCTTTTCCAGGGATGCGAAGCCTATCGGGAGATCGTCCTCTCCCAGCAGAAAGAGAAGGAGGCGTCCGGCCGATGAAAGACAGTACCTGGAAGGTAGGGAAGCGGATCCTTTCCTATACCAAACCCTATGGCGGATACCTGGCCGGAGGCCTTGTCTGCGCTGTCATCAGCGTCCTGCTTTCCCTGTGGCTGCCCGTGCTCATCGGCAACGCTGTGGATCAGATCATAGGCCCTGGCCAGGTCCGGTTCTCGGCCATCTGGCCTATCCTGGTCAAAATGGGGGCGGCCATTGCGGTCAGCGCCCTCTTTTCCTGGATGATGACCGCCTGTACCAATACAGTATCCTACCGGACGGTGAAGGATATCCGGGACGACGCGTTTCAGAAGCTGTCCCGGGTTCCCCTGCGGGCCATTGACGGCCAGTCTCACGGGGATCTGATCGCTCGGGTGGTCACCGATACCGACATGATTTCCGATGGGCTACTTCAGGGCTTTACCCAGCTTTTTAGCGGCGTCGTCACCATCCTGGGCACCCTGGGCTTTATGCTGTCGGTCAATGTCCACATCGCTTTGGTGGTGGTTGTCCTGACCCCGCTCTCCCTCTTTGTGGCCTCTTTTATTGCGCGGCGTTCCCACAAAATGTTCACGGCCCAGTCATCTGCCCGGGGAGAGATCACCGGCGTGGTGGAGGAGATGGTGGGCAACCAAAAGGTGGTGAAGGCCTTTGGCTATGAGCAGCGGGCCCAGAAACAGTTTGAAGAGATCAACAGCCGCCTCTACGACTGCGGGGTAAAGGCTCAGTTTTATTCCTCCCTGACCAATCCCTGTACCCGCTTTGTCAACGCCATGGTCTATGCCGCGGTGGGCATCTTCGGCGCCCTTTCCGCTATGGGCGGCAGCCTGAGCGTCGGGCAGCTTTCCAGTTTCCTTTCCTATGCCAACCAATACACCAAGCCCTTTAATGAGATCACCGGCGTCATCACCGAGCTGCAGACCGCCTTTGCCTCGGCCAGAAGGGTATTCCACCTGCTGGATGAAGAAGCAGAGCCCTCAGATGCCGGCGGCAAGGTGCTGGAGCACTGCGACGGCCGGGTCAGTCTGGAACATGTGGACTTTTCCTATCAGCCGGAAAAACCGCTGATCCAGGACCTGAACCTCCAGGTCAGCCCTGGGCAGAAGATTGCCATCGTAGGCCCTACCGGCTGCGGCAAGACCACCATGATTAACCTCCTCATGCGCTTTTACGACCCGGATCAAGGGAAAATCTGGGTCAGCGGCCAGGATATCATGGGGCTGACCCGCCAGAGCCTCCGGGCCCAGTATGGCATGGTGCTGCAGGATTCCTGGCTCTTCAGCGGAACGGTAGCGGAGAACATCGCCTACGGCAGGCCCGACGCCTCCCGGGAGGAGATTGTGGCGGCGGCCAAAGCGGCCCACGCCCACAGCTTTATCCGCCGACTGCCCCAGGGCTACGATACCATGATCTCCGGAGAGGGGGAGAATATTTCCCAGGGCCAGCGCCAGCTTTTATGTATTGCCCGGATCATGCTGACCCACCCGCCCATGCTCATCCTGGATGAGGCTACCTCCTCCATCGATACTCGAACCGAGGCCCGAATCCAAAAGGCCTTTGAGGAGATGATGGAGGGACGCACCAGCTTTATTGTAGCTCATCGTCTTTCCACCATCCGGGAGGCGGATGTGATCCTGGTCATGCGGGACGGCCATATTGTGGAGATGGGGAACCATGAGCAGCTGCTTCAGAAAAATGGATTTTATGCGAAGCTATATAACAGCCAGTTTGCCCAATAGAGGGGTGGTTCTTTCATTCCCTCTGGATGTTGAAAAAGACCTGAAGCCAAAAATGCTTCAGGTCTTTTGTACTGTGCTGGCCTTTTGACAAGAGAGAACCCTTGCAGGCATCAGGCTGCTATGATGATCCCTACTACAAAAAGGGGCAAAAGCTCAAGAAGGCCGCGGCCGATTGTAGCTGCCCCAAGGGTCAGGATATGGATCTTAAGGGAGCTTTTTGCCGCAACGATTGCAGAATTCAAAGTCTTTCGCAACGGGAGCTCCGCAATAGGGGCAAAAGTTATGATCGGCGCCGTCTATTTGTTGCGTGGAGTTTTGCTGATCGCCGAAACGCTGGTTCAGCGGATCCGTTTCTTCGCTGGCGTCGGTAATATCATATGCGGAATAGCGGTTTTTTCTGGTAGCATTTTTAAAATTATAAACTGTTGTTACGACTGCGACACCGGTCCAAAGCACACCAAACATCGCAAATAGACCGTTTGCCTGGGCAGCCAGAACCGTCCAGAAGATGCCGAAGCCGATCATAAAAATTCCAACCACACCACCCATCATAGATGGACCTCTGCCAGGTTTTATACTTTTCATTTGA
>NZ_CBDTOK010000080.1:0-3675 GCF_965361945.1 Zongyangia sp.
CGCCCGTATTACAAAAAAAGAAAGAGAAAAGCTAGCTCCACAGATTTTAAAACTCATCGAGGAACTCTCAAAATCAGAATCATAAAAAAGCGGGACAGAAAGAACATTCTTTCTGTCCCGCTTTTTTATGGCCATCATCGATAGAGACTTCGTTGCAGGGAGGATTTGCTTTATTCTTCCTCGATTTTTTCTTTGTTGCGCTTTTTCCGTTTACGGTATAGGTAGAAAATACCAACTGCCACGACGAGAACCACCAAAACAATCACAGCAATATGGGTGTAGTTGTCAAAATATGGCATGGCCTTTTCCCAGGCAGTGCCCAATGCGGCTCCAATACAAACGAGAATAATGTTCCAAACGGTGCTGCCCAGTGTAGTCAAAAGCAAAAAGCTGGGCAGAGGCATCTTTGCAAAACCTGCAGGAATAGAGATAAGGCTTCTTACAATGGGGATGCAGCGGCAGATCAGTACTGCTTTGCCCTGATATCGGTGAAACCACCGTTCTGCTTTTTCAACATGCTCAGGGCGCAGATGTGTGATCTGTCCGAATTTGCCGGCAAATAATTTTTTCAGCCGTTCCGCCTGAAAAATCCTGCCAAATGCATAAAGGACAATAGCACCTAACAGTGACCCAGCCGTTGCAGCCAGAACGGTTCCCGGAATATTCATGGCAGCCGTAACGGTAAGAGCCCCTCCAAATAAAAGGACCGCTTCTGAGGGGATGGGTGGAAAAACGTTCTCAATGAATATTAAAAGGAAGATTCCCCAATACCCAAATTGGTCGACAAACGAAAGCATCCATTCCTGCATTTTCAGTGCTCCTTCCGAAATTTGAAGTGATTTTAAATTCCTGCCATTGCGGGCAACAATTCTAATGCCTGTTACCAGAGAATGACACGTAATTTGTCCATTTATTTTGTAGAATTTAGGTTCATGCCATTCCTGGTAACAAATTTATTGTACGATGTAAAAATTCCAA
This sequence comes from Zongyangia sp., assembly GCF_965361945.1. NCBI lineage: Bacteria > Bacillati > Bacillota > Clostridia > Eubacteriales > Oscillospiraceae > Zongyangia > Zongyangia sp. Next base: position 979 of record NZ_CBDTOK010000080.1, read on the forward strand.
CAAAAGTGTGAAAGAGAACGACAGCGGAAAGATTTGATAAGTATAGCTAGATTACCGCCTTGTTCAGATGTATTCCCAGAAGGCATTATATCATGTATGCACTCTGTAAATATAGACTATCATTGAATTTCTTCCTCAAAATATACATTTGAGGGCCTATTCTCCTTTGACGACACTGGACATCCCATAGCAAATTAACTTGGTGGCAGTCTCGATGAGCTCCTCCAAAGAAAGCTTTTTCCCATCGGCTACCCACTGCCGGTAGAGTAAAGTGGAATTTGCCCCATAAAAGGCAAACACCAAGCTCTCCGCATATTCATCAAGGCCAAAGATACCCCGGTTGGTTTCACGACGATAATCCATAATCCGCCGGTTAATTTTTTCCCATACCGGCTGATAGCTGCCGCTGCACATGAGACGCTCATGCAGCAACGGCATGTTGGCCGCGTGTTCGAAAAACAGACGGATCAAATCGCGGATATCCTTCATGCTGCCATAGGATACCTTTCGTTTTATAAAGTTCTCAGCAATTTCGTCCTGCAGTTCGGCAAGCAGATCATCCAGACTATTGTAATGAAGGTAAAAGGTTTTTCGGTTGATCTGTGCGCGTTCCGTCAGCTCCTTGATGGTGATCTGGTCATAGTCCATTTCACAGATCATGGACTTAAAAGTGTTATGAATAGCTTCCCTTGTCTTACGGACCCGCAGGTCTTCCGTTTTTTTCTTTTCCAATATAAGATTCCCTCCTTTTATGCCTCACAAGAAAATATTATGTGGCATAATACGCAAATCTGTTTTTACAGACCATTGATTTCATATATTACATTTATTATAATGCAAATATGAGGAAAAAGCAACACAAAAGAAATAAATCTAAAGTGTGTATTTATTGTGAGTAAAAAGAAAATATAGACTGGGAGGAGACAGTAAATGAAGGTTTTGTTGGTCAATGGAAGTTCCAGACAGAACGGATGTACAGGCGTTGCACTAGCGGAGATTGCCCGCGCGTTGCAGGAGGAAGGAATCGACACAGAGATGTTTTTTATTGGGAATGAGGCAATACCCGACTGTGTCGCCTGCCGCAAATGTAGGGAGTCTGGCCGATGTGTTTTCAATGATTCTGTCAATCCATTTGTCGAAAAGGCAAAGCAGGCGGATGGTTTTGTATTTGGCTCCCCAGTTTATTTTGCCCATCCCAGTGCCCGCTTGCTCACCTTTATGGATAGAGCCTTTTATTCCGGTGGCGGTGCGTTTGCGTTTAAACCCGCCGCGGCTGTGTTAAGCGCACGGAGGGCAGGTACAACAGCTTCCTTTGATGTCATCAATAAGTATTTTACCATCTGTTCCATGCCGGTGGTGTCCTCCACCTATTGGAATCATGTATACGGTCAGCAGCCAGAGGAGGTCCAAGAGGACAAAGAAGGGCTGATGACCATGTATAACATCGGGAAGAATATGGCATGGATGCTGAAGTGTATCGCGCTCGGAAAGGAAAACGGACTGCAACATCCGGAGAATCCCAAGGTTTTGACAAACTTTACACGATAGATTAGGAGGTATTGTCTTATGAATGATTTTGTGTACTCTTATCCCACAAAAGTCTATTTTGGCAAGGCGTCTGCCGCAAAAGCGCTGAAAGCAGAGCTGGGGGCAGACGTTAAAACGGTAATGCTGGCCTATGGTGGAGGTTCTATTAAGAAAAATGGCATCTACGATGAGCTGACCAGTATCCTATGGGACGCAGGCAAAAAGATTGTGGAGTTTTCGGGCATTATGTCCAATCCCACCTATGCGAAGGTACAGATGGGCGCAAAACTAGCCCGGGAACAACATGTAGATATGATCCTTGGCGTCGGCGGCGGCAGTGTGATCGACTGCTGCAAGATGGTGGCTGTACAGGCCAAAACGGACAGGGATCTGTGGGAAATGGAGTTTACCCACCGTGAATTGCCCTCTGATGCCATCCCCATGGGTGCCATCGTCACGGCCTCCGGTACCGGGGCTGAGATGAACGGAGGCGCCGTCATCACAAATGAAGAGAAAAAAATCAAGACAGGGATGCTGGGTTTTGCACCTCGGTTTGCAGTTCTTGATCCGGCATATACCTTGTCTGTCCCCCGGATGCAGGTGATTTCCGGCGCTTTTGATACCCTGAGCCATGCCCTGGAAACCTATCTGGGCAGTTCCGACAGGGACAATGTCTCCGACGATGTCTCCCTGGCGATTATGCGCAACACCGTTGTCAACATGAGACGTTTGCTATTGGATATCAATGACCTACAGGCCAGGGGCAACCTCATGTGGGATTCTGCCATGGCGGAAAACGGAATTTTAAAGGTAGGACGTCTCACCGACTTTCAGGTACATCAGATGGAACATCAACTTGGCGCCTATACTGACTGCAACCATGGACAGGGATTGGCAGTGATTCAGCCTGCCTATTGCCGCCATATGCTACAGGATGCGGAGGAAAAGTTCACTCGTTTTGCCAAGGTGGTATTTGGGGTAGACACCGCTGCGGCGGGAATTGATGCGCTGGCAGATTTTATTAAGGAGTGCGGCCTTCCTACCCATATGAGCGATCTAAAATCTAAGGTGGAAATTACACCGGAGGTACTTCGCCAGGTAGCCGATACCTGTAATATTATCAAATGCAACCCCAGGGAATTGAACCGGCAGGAAATCTATGAAATCTTG